>NZ_JAFNNA010000010.1:0-102269 GCF_026536965.1 Gilliamella sp. B2911
GGGTATTACCCATGTGAGAGTAGGGTGCCGCCAGACTTTTAAATTAGAGCGAAAGCCCAGCAGCAATGCTGGGCTTTTTTGCATTTAGGGATCAGTATTTTTAATACTATTGAGCAAATAAACTCCTATCTCTCTCTAATATTTTAAGCAACTTAATAATCAACGAAAATAAAAGAATAGAACAAAGCACTTTTTTTAAATGATTAATACGTTAAATGCTACTTGCCTATAACTTAAAAACATCATAATTTCTTTCATATTATCTTTAGTAACAAGATAATTTGGGGAAAAAGTAATTTTTTCTAAAATACTAAATACATCCAAATTAACAAAATTATTAAATTAATAATTGAAGGGTTTAATGACTTCATGATTGGATGAATAACGCTTAAATGAAACGAAAGTTAATTTAGTAGATAAAATATGGATTTTGAGATGAGAATGCTCACAAAATCAATAACCATTAATAGTGAGTGATAAAAGCTTGTTAGATTTTGTGTTAATGGAGATTGAATAAATGAACAATAGATTGAAAAAAGCAATATTCATTAAATAAATATTGCTTTAAATTTTTATTATTAGCCTAAAAGTAGGGCATCATCTGTTACTTTTTCACCGCGAGTTTTTTCGAACATCTCTAATAAATCATTGACGGTTAATTTATCTCGCTTTTCCCCTGAAACATCAAGCACCACTTGCCCTTGATGAAGCATGACTGTTCTTGTGCCGTATTCTAAAGCTTGTTTCATTGAATGGGTAACCATCATTGTGGTTAACTTATTTTTTAAAACAATTTCATTAGTGAGATCCAAAACGAATTGTGCTGTTTTGGGATCAAGTGCAGCAGTGTGTTCATCAAGTAATAAAATCTTAGATGGTTGTAATGTCGACATTAATAGACTTACTGCTTGTCTTTGTCCTCCTGATAATAATCCCATCATATCTGATAAGCGATTCTCAAGGCCTAAATTGAGTGTTGCTAGTTTTTCTTTAAATAAGGCCCTCAGCTTGCGATTTAATGCTGGTAGTAAAGTGAAACTATTACCTCGGTTATAAGCAATCGCTAAGTTTTCTTCAATAGTAAGATTTTCACATGTCCCTACCATAGGATCTTGGAATACTCGTGCAACCATACCGGCTCTTTTCCAAGCAGGCCAACGAGTCACATCTTTATTATTAATAATCACATGTCCCGAATCAGCAATCAAATCACCACTAATCACATTAAGTAAAGAACTCTTTCCTGCGCCATTACTACCGATTATAGTAACAAACTCACCTTCACTGATATTGAGATTTAAACCTCGTAATACATGATTTTCAATTGGTGTTCCTTGATTAAACGTCAATTGCAATTGCCCAACATTGATCATGCTTACTTCCCTCTTCTTTTTGAGTATTTTTTCAGTTGTTTTGGTAAGACTAAAGCTAAAACAACCAATATTGCCGTGATAAGATTTAAATCTTCTGTACCGACACCGATCTCTTGTAAAAATTCATTGCTAAGTGCAAAGGCAATAAATAAACGGTATAAGATAGCGCCGAAAATAACAGCAATCATAACCGCCCAAATGCGTTTTGTTGGGAAAATACTTTCACCTATAATGATTGATGCAAGGCCGATAACAATAGTTCCCACCCCAATAGTAATGTCAGCACCGCCTTGAGTTTGAACAAATAATGAACCACCAAGTGCGATTAATCCGTTTGAAATTGCCATACCTAAAATAGTGATACCACCTGTTGGAATTCCTTGGGATTTAGCCATTCGTTGGTTAGTACCAGTCGCTCTTAAAGCCAATCCGATTTGGGTATTTAAAAATAGGTTAAGTAGCAACCAAAATACAACAACAAAAGCTAAAACCATAAGTGGTTGTACTAAATATTGATTACTATAATCTTCATTAATAAATGGAGAGAAAATAGTTTTTGCATCGAGTAAAGATAGATTAGGCGAACCAGCCATTCTTGGTGTTTCATCCATGAGATAAGGTCCTAAACCTAAAATTCTTAGATTAATTGAATAAAGGCCTATCATCACGATAATACTTGATAGTAATTGTAATATGTTAAGTTTAACATATAACAGTCCAGTCATTGCACCGGCAATACAACCTGCAAACATACCTAGAAAAGTTGCAATCCATGGATCAATACCGACATACATACACAAACCACATACTGCCCCACCAAGTGGGAAACTCGCATCAGCGGTTAGATCGGGGAAGTCAAGTAGTCGAAACGATATAAACACGCCTAAGCTAACTAATGCGTAAATAAGTCCTATTCCAACTGAGCCTAATAAAAATTCAAATGACATGAAAATATCCACTAAAAAAAGCAACCGCCAAAGTAGGCGGTTTAGTTATTAAAACGGTTTAATAAATTATTTTTCAACAATTTTTGCTGCTGATTTTAAAACCTCTTCAGATAGAGTGACACCTTGGCGTTCAGCAGCCTTTTTATTAATAGTTAATTGTGTGATGTTACCAACTTGTGGTGGAATATCACCTGGTTTTTCACCATTAAGAATTCGAATAACAATTTTACCTGCTTGGCGACCAAGGTCATAATAACTCATTCCCAAAGCAGCAATTGCACCTCGTTCAGCTGAATCAGGATCTGATGCAAGAAGAGGAATTTTGTTTTCATTGGCAACCTTCGCTAATGCTTCATAAGCTGAAACGACGTTATTATCGGTTGTTGTGTAGATCAGATCAACTTTTCCTTTTAAACTTATTGCGGCGGTTGAAATATCAGATGTTCGTTGTGCTGGTGCAGCAATAATTTTCATGCCGCGTTTTCCAAGTGCAACTTGTAATTCTTTAAGCACAATTGTGGAATTTACTTCACTTGGGCTATAAACATAACCAATATTTTTTGCATCAGGTTTAATTTTTAACATCATATCGATTTGTGATTCTAAAGATAATGCATCTGATACACCAGTTACATTGGTTTTAGAAGCTTCCCAACTAGGTGTTAATTTAGCAGCAACGGGATCAGTGACAGCAGTGAATACAATAGGAATCGTTTTGGTTGTTGCCACTAAAGCTTGGGTGCTAGGTGTTGCAATACCAACGATAACATTGGGCTTATTAGCAACAAATTGTTTTGCTATTTGGGCAGCATTAGCGCTACTACCTTGAGCACTAGCAAACTGTAATTTTAAATTTTGACCAACAATATAGCCATTATCTTTTAATTCATCTTCAACACCTTTGCGAACATTATCTAATGCAGGATGTTCTACAATTGCTGTTATCGCGACATATTTTTGCTCAGATTTATTATCTGCTAATGAAAAAAATGTTACTACAGATAAACTAAGTAACATAAAAAGCTTGATGATTAAATTCCGCATGTGGTGCTCCTGTAATATTTATTTTACAACCAACCTAAATATACGTTTACTATAAAGCAAAAACAGATAATTTTCTAGATTTAATGAAAAGTATATGTGTAAATATTTTAATACACCTTATTGCAGGGAATTATGAATAAAATAGGCTTATCAATAATACTTTAAAAAATTTTGCGGTGAGGAACGGGGTTTTTGAACATTCTTTGCCCATTAAAATGGACAAAGAATTGATTTTATTTAGATATATGATTTTATTTTTGACCAATAACTTTATAGGCAGACCCGATAACGTCAGGAGGTAAAGAGATTCCTTGTTTTTTGGCTGCATCAGTATTGACTACAAGGCGTAATGTTTGTCCGATTTCGGGTTTAATATTGCCAGGATCTTCTCCATTTAAAACTCTTACCACCAGCTTACCTGATTGACGACCTACATCGTAATAGCTCATTCCATAAGCAGCAACAGCTCCTCGCTCAATGGCATCAGGAAACGATGCTAACAGTGGGATTTTATTTTCATTGGCAAATTTAACTAATGATTCATAAGCTGAAACAACGTTGTTATCTGTTGTGGTGTAGATCAGATCAACTTTTCCTTTCAATGTATTGGCTGCGGTTGAAATATCCGCTGTACGTTGGGCAGGCACCGCCACCAATGAAATATTTTGTTGGCTAAGTTCATTTTGAAGATTTTTTAACACTACAGTGGAATTAATTTCGCTAGGACTATAAATATAACCAACAGATTTTACATTAGGCACAACTTTTTTCATAAATTCAATTTGAGGGCCTATTTCTTGATAGTCTGAAACGCCAGTGACATTGTTATGAGAGGGATTCCAATCTTTAATTAATTTTGCTGCAATTGGATCAGTAATTCCTGCAAAAACAACGGGTATTTGTTTAGTTGCGGCAACTGTTGCTTGAGCACTTGGTGTTGCAATTGCAACGATGACGTCTGGTTTAGCTGCAACGAACTGTCTGGCAATTTGTGCGGCTGTTGCACTACTACCTTGGGCACTTCGATATTGGACATTTAAATTATCGTTTAACTTAAATCCATTTGCTGTTAACTCATCTTTTACTCCATCACGGATTTGGTCTAATGAAGGGTGTTCAACAATTGCTGTTATCGCAACATTTTTTACCGCATTAGCCAAACAGAAAAATGGCGTAATTACTAACATCAATATTAAAATTATAGCGCGTTTCATCATAAAGAACTCGTAAACTAGTACAGTGATATGATTCTAATCTCAATATTACAAAATGTTAAGTAATATTTTTAACTTTTGTAATTTCTTATTGGGCAAAGACAAAAGGATTTAACCCACTTTTTGCAAATCCTTCTTCTTCAGTCTTGATATCCAATATTAATGAGGCAATATCATCAGCAATGATTTCGATATGAGGATCTTTATCTTGGTCTAAGATTTTCAAATAGCTATGGCAAGCATCACAGCACTCGGTTTTTATTGCAGCTAATTCTTTATCCAAAGAGAAGTATTGAATATCTTGCATATTATCACAACAAGTACATTTCACTCGTGGTACATACCATTCGCTTTCACATAAGCTACAATGAAGGTATCTTAATCCATTATTTGCACCAAGCTGAATAATACTCGCAGCTGGCATACTATTACACACTGGGCATAGCCAGCTTTCATTGGTATTTTCAGCGACGGCTTTGCCTTTAATTTGACTAGCTAGTTGGCAATAATAGACTGATAAAGCTGACCAAATAAATATGGATTCATTACCGTCAACCAAAGTAAATTTACCATTGAGTAAGTTGAGTGCTTTCTCTTGAAGTTGATTGGAATCGTTTTGTTTTAATTGTTCAATAACAGATTGAATTTGATAGGTTGTATTTGAAAATGAATTTAATAATGTTAATAAATAATCTTGCCAAATATCATTTAATGGTAAGTTTTCCAAACTTAATGGCGGAAAATCATTATTAAGTGATGGAGAGATATCAATAGGTTTTTTGATTAAAATAGCCTGTTGCTCGACAATCTTAGCGCAGAAATTTAAATAATCACTTAAAGAATTGTTTCGTGCTAGCGTTTTTAAACGCTCGGCGCGATGAATATAAAGTGTTTTCGGTGATGGATAAAAGAGTAAGGGAATCTGTCTAATTACGGTGTTTTGTTGTTCAAGCTGCTCTCGTGGGATGATTTTTATACTCATTCTTGATTACCAATTTTGTTATTTTTTCCATCATTAATCTAATAGGCTAAGAATTCCGCTGATTTATATCAGCGGAGATTAATTATTCTTATAAAGCAGGTTTTTGTTCTGTTTGAGATGATGGCTCAATATCGTTCTTTTGATTGTCTTTAAGTTCTTGCTGATAGACTTTTTTCATTTCTTCTTCGTACCATGAGGAGTGGTTTTTAAATGCCCACGCTCGTGATACATATCCAGTTATCATTCCTTTTATAGACCCTTTAACCCAAATTGCCATATAAGCATGACCAATAGCCAGTAAAATAAGACAAATAGCAGCAAAAGAGTGGAAAAATATTGCGATTCGGACTATTTGAATAGGAAAATAATCAGATACATATCGGCGCCACATTATCAAGCCCGTAACGAATAGCACAAAGATTAAGCTCATAATGCACCAGAATAAAAACTTTTGGCCAACATTATATTTACCAATTGGGATACCTTCTTCTTTTCCCATAATCACGTTTTTAAAGTTTTTAATCCATAAAAGGTCATTTTTATTTGGAATATTGTGATGAGCTAATTTGATAAACATGAACATTAATAAAATGAATACCACACAACCAATTATAGGATGTAAAGCTCTCACCAATTGTGGTGTGCCAAGAAATAATCCAAATAACTTGATTGATGGAAAAAATAAAGATAAACCTGATAACGCAGTTAATATAAACAAACAGACCATACACCAATGACAGAAGCGTACAATAAGTGGTGTTCTTAATATCATTCCTTTCTTATTCATGACGAGCCTCCGATTGTGTTGAATTAGGACTATTTTTTCGACCTAAAATAGGTAATCCTAAACGTTTTCTTGCTTGTTTGTCCGCTTCTTTTTCGTGTTCAATATCTTCGTCATCGACTTCAACTGCACCTACCCCCATGTAGTGGAAGAGTAATCCGCCGAAAGTAGCAACAAAAGCAGCAGCTGATAGTGGTTTCCATGCGCCTTTCCAGAATTTAACGATTTCGCTAATTTGAGGATCTTTAGGTAATCCATGGTAAAGTTCAGGTTGATCAGCATGATGGAGTACATACATAACATGAGTACCGCCGACACCTTCTGGATTGTAGAGTCCTGCGTTTTCAAATCCACGTTTTTTTAAATCAACAATTCGGTGTTCGGCATGGCGAATCATATCTTGTTTGGTGCCAAAATGAATTGCTCCAGTAGGGCAGGTTTTTACGCAAGCAGGTTCTTGACCAACAGCAACTCGATCAACACATAATGTGCATTTATAAGAGTGGTTATCTTCTTTGCTAACACGTGGAATATTAAATGGACATCCTGCGACGCAATAACCACATCCAATACAGTGTTCTGATTGGAAATCGACAATCCCATTAGCATATTGAATGATTGCTCCTTCAGATGGGCACGCTTTTAAGCAACCAGGATCTGCACAATGCATACAACCATCTTTACGTATAAGCCATTCGAATTTGCCATTGATTTCAACTTCTGAATAACGCATTACGGTCCATGCTTTTGGTTCTAAGTCAGCTGGATTATCATAAACGCCGACGGTATTTCCTACTTCTGCTCGCAGATCATTCCATTCGCTACAAGCTACCTGACAAGCTTTACAACCGATACAGGTGGTCACGTCAATTAATTTAGCTACTTCCTGCTGATAATCTCTTGCCCTAGGTGCAGGTGTTAGGGCATTAGTTGCTGAGCGGCGAATAATATCTTGAGTTTGTAATGACATAATCTATCCTCCTTCTTATGCCGCTGTGGTAACTTTTTCGATGTTGACTAAGAAGGACTTGTATTCTGGGGTTTGTGAATTAGCATCACCTAAATGCGGTGTTAATTCATTAACCAAAAAGCCTTTTTTAGTTTGACCTGTGAATCCCCAAACAATTGGAATTCCTATGGTTTCGATCTCTTTACCATCAACTGTCAAAGTAGGTAAACGTTTTGTCACAACTGCTTTGGCTTTGATATAACCTCGATATGACGTTACTTTCACTGTATCGCCCAATTTTATGCCTTTTTTATTCGCAAGATTTTCACTAAGCTCAATGAATTGTTCTGGTTGTGTTATTGAAGCTAATCTTGCATGTTGCGTCCAAAAGTGGAAGTGCTCAGTAATACTGTATGTTGTACCAACATAAGGAAATTCATCTGCTTTACCTAAGCGAGCTAAATCTTCTTTAAATGCTCGAGCTACTGGACTATTTATTTGTTTAGGGTGCATTGGGTTATTTGAAATTGGTGTTTCAAATGGTTCATAATGTTCAGGAAATGGTCCATCAACTAAACGATTCAAACAGAACAGCCCACCTAATCCATCATTGTTCATGATGAAGGCTCCCGCTCCAGAATCAGGTGATAACGTGGCAGTAAAATCTGGTACGTCATTGCCGACCCAACTTGTTCCGTTCCATTTGATTAACATCCGATTTGGATCCCATGGTTTTCCATTTTCATCAGTAGAAGCACGATTATAGAGTACACGTCGATTCATCGGCCAAGCCCAAGCCCAGCCAGCATGAATACCCTTACCTGATGGGTCACTAGGATCTCGGCGAGCCATTTGGTTACCTTGTTCAGTCCAAGAACCACAAAATATCCAAATTCCAGATGAGGTCGTTCCGTCGGCTTTTAATTGAGAAAAACCACTTAATAGTTGGCCTTTTTTAAGGATGATGTTGCCATTAGTGTCCGTTATGTCAGCCAATGCTCGACCATTACACTCTTTTGCTAACTCTTCGGCTGCCGGACCTTCAGGATCTTGATAATCCCAAGTTAAATTATTAATTGGTTCGTGATAAGCGCCGCCTTCTTCTTCATAAAGCTCTTTAATTCTTAAATAGATTCGCGCAATAATCTCTGGGTCGTAAAGTGATTCATAAGGTGGTCTAGCTGCTGCCCAATGCCATTGTAATAAACGTGATGAGTTAACAATTGTCCCATTTTCCTCTGCAAAACAGTTGGTCGGAAGTCTAAAGACTTCTGTTTGTATTTTACTTGGATCAACATCATTTGATTCACCATGATTTTTCCAAAACTCGGCTGTTTCAGTTGGCAATGGATCGATATTTACCAAGAATTTGAGTTTGGATAATCCCTCACGAATACTATTTTTATCAGGTAAGGCAGCCAGTGGGTTAAACCCTTGGCAAATAAAACCATTAGCTTGTCCGTCACGCATCATTTTACTAAAACGTAAAATATCATAGGTTTTATCCCATTTTGGTAACCAATCAAATCCCCAATTATTATCCCCAGTTGCCTTATCACCATACATTGCTTTCATAAAACTAATAAAGAATTTAGGGTAATTACCCCAAAAATTAACCTCATTTGGACCAAGAGGTTTTGGTGTTTTTTCTGCTAAGTATTGTTCAAGCGATGTTTGAGAATCTTTTGGTAGATCAAGATAAGCAGGTAATCGATTAGACAGTAAACCTACATCAGTTAATCCTTGAATATTTGAGTGACCACGCAAAGCATTTATACCACCACCCATGACACCAATATTACCAAGAATCAGTTGAATCATTGCTGCAGTGCGGATGATTTGTGTACCATAAGTATGTTGAGTCCAACCTAATGCATATAGGAAAGTTGCCGCACGATCATTGGTTTTAGTACTGGCGAGTGAACGACAAACATGTAAAAAGCCATCTACAGGACTACCCGTTATTTTATTTACAATTTCTGGCGTATAGCGACTAACATGTTGTTTTAGTAAATTCCAAACACAGCGCGGATGACTTAATGTTTTATCTCTTAATGCAAAACCATTTTCATCTTTTTGATATGCCCAACTGGTTTGATCGTATTGACGGTTTTCTGCATCGTAACCACTAAACAATCCACTATTATTATCAAAGTTGAAATCGTCACGCACAATTAAGCTAGCATTAGAGTGTGTTATAAGATATTCAAAGTTGACTTCGTTATTAGTGATAAGGTAATTAATGATACCAAGTAGAAAAGCGATATCTGAACCTGCACGAATAGGTACATAATGATCAGCTACCGAAGCGGTTCGATGAAAGCGTGGATCAATCGCTATGAGTTCTGCACCGTTAGTAATTTTGGCTTCAATTGCCCATTTAAAACCAACTGGATGGGCTTCAGCTGCGTTACCGCCCATAACAATAACCACATTAGCATTTTTAATATCGTTCCAGTTATTGGTCATGGCGCCTCGACCAAAGGTCGCACCTAAACTAGATACTGAGGGCCCATGGCAAACTCTAGCTTGAGTTTCAAGGCTTAGCATTCCTAAAGAACGGGCAACTTTAAATGCTAACCAACCAGTTTCATTACTCGCAGCAGAAGTCACAAGCCAGCCAGTAGTTGTCCAGCGGTTAACCGTCGTTCCTTGTTCATTTTTTTCTTGAAAATTTTTATCACGGTCAGCTTTCATTAAGCGAGCTATGCGGTCAATTGCTTCATCCCAGCTGATTCGTTGCCATTTGTCAGAACCTGGCGCACGATACTCAGGGTATTTAACTCGTTGTTCGCTTTTAATATAGTCGAGTACGCCAGCACCTTTCGGACAAAGTGAACCACGACTAACAGGATGGTCAGGATCGCCTTCGATATGAAAAATAGACGATTCGGCATTCTTAGCGCCATCTCCTCGGCTATAAAGGAGCATTCCACATCCAACAGAACAGTAAGTACAATTATTTCGCGTTTCTTTTGATTTTAACAATTTATATTGGCGAGTTTGTGCAAGCGCTACATTCGGCATTAATCCTAAAGTAGCGACAGTTGTTCCTGCCATGCCACCAGCACAGATCTTAAAGAACTGTCTACGGTTAAATAGCATATGAACTCCTTAAAAAGCTGACATTACATTTTATTATCTAATTTTTTCGATGTTATAAACATCCTTACTAATTGTAATGATAATATTTAATTGAATGGAAATAAAGGTATACTTTCACAAAAGTTTGACATATGTCAAAAAAACAATAGTGCTATTTATTAAATTTGTTAATGAAGACTATAAAGAATAAAATTATTTAGAAAACAGTGATAAAGCATAAAAAAAGATACTTTATTTAATGATTGAAGTTTATTCGGCTTACCCAAAATAATCAAGTAAGCCCAAGATAATTTAATTTTTAAGGATTGATTTCATCAATTGTTTGCATTACACGGTTAGTAATTAATGGTTTAAGTATATTATTCATAGTTTCGATTTTCGGTAAATTTGCATCACCTTTATCATCTAAATAACCTTGTTCCCGAAGCGAAGCAACTAGTGTTGAAAAAACACCTTTATCAAAAAATTCAGGGGCATTTATACCATGTAATATTGAAAGCCGTTCTGCAATTAAACGTCCTTCTTTTTCTAAGGTTGCACGACTAATTGTCGGATCTTTTTGCAACAATGAAAATGCAATGACATAGCGTTGTAATGTATCTCTTGATGATGACGCTAACAACTGTAATCCTGACATTTTTAAGTAGTTCAATGTTAATTTATCAGGTGAATAACTTATTAGATTCAAATCAGCATAAGTTGCAATAATTTTATTAACATATTCAGTTAATTGATCTTCATTATGATATAAAAATAGCTCTGATTTTATTAAAGGGAAGAGCAATTTAACCTGCATAAGTACTTCATCAATTGAAATGCGATTATGTTTAAGTAAAATTCTAGCCACAATTGCTGGTATAATCAGTAAATGCTGAATATTATTGCGATAATAGGTCATCAATACTGCTTGTTCGGTCGTTAACCCCACCATTTCACCAACTTCATCAGTAGTAATGACAAATTTACCCATTTCTTTGGCATGTTCAAACATCTCTTCGGCAGTTTGATCGGGAATGGTAATCAAATCAGAGTAAGGAATGTTTTTCAATAATTTTAAAAGATAATCTAAATGCTCTAATAATTTTACTTTTGTTAATGTGCATTGATCAGCGGCTAATAATATTGAACAACATAAATTCATAGCATTAATCGCAGCCGAAGAATTGATGTGCTCCATAATTTGTTTCGCAAGCAAATTAGTTGTTGGTGTTAACCAATTAGGGCGCTGTGTTCCTGTAGGATCAATAGCATCTCGCCATTCAGGTATATGCTGATTTAAAAATTGATTTAAAGGTATTGGGCTACCAAAGTTAACGTAGCCAAAGCCTAGTTTTTTTAATTTGAAGAAGGCTTTAATTGTGCTCCACAAGCTTTCTTTTTCTTTTTTAGCGCCACGCAGCTCGTTAGCATAAGTGGCAACTTCTAAAACATGTTCATAACCAATATAGACCGGGACAATTGTGATTGGGCGTGTATCACCCCGTAATAAAGTTTGGATTGTCATCAACAACATTCCGGTTTTAGGGTCGAGTAGTCTTCCTGTGCGTGAGCGCCCACCTTCAATGAAATATTCGACGGCATAACCGCGGATAAATAACTCTGCTAAATACTCTCTAAATACGGCGGTATAGAGTTTGTTACCTTTAAATGAACGGCGGATAAAAAATGCCCCTAAGCGCCTAAAGATAGGGCCTGCTGGCCAGAAATTTAAATTGATACCAGCTGCAATATGTGGTGGAACTAATCCTTGCCGATAAAGTACATAAGACAATAACAAATAGTCCATATGACTTCGATGACATGGTGCATAAACGATTTCGTGTCCATTTTCAGCAAGCTCTCGAACTGGATCAGCGTTTGTTACTTTTAAACCTTGATAAAGTCTGTTCCAAGCCCAAGTAAGAACAAAGTCAGTCACTCTTAGCATGCGGTAAGAAAAATTAGCCGCGATTTCATTTAGAAGTGATAAAGCATTTTTCTTGGCTTTATCTAGCCCAATATGTTTACTTTTAGCTTCTTCTTGTATTGCCTCAGCAAGAGCTGGGTTAGTTAATAATTTATTAAGCATTTCCTGTCTAACAGGCAATTTAGGACCAACAGAAGCCGCTCTTTGTTTAGCAAAGTGAATACGTGCTACACGTGCAAGCTTATGAGCTAAAACAGAAATATCTTGTTTATCGTCGACTTTAATATCTTTAAAAGATACGGTCCGAGAAAATCGAGTATAGCAGTCACGACCAGAAATTAAGATTTTATAAAGTTTATAGGTAGCACCTAACACTTGCAGTGAAGGCATTTTTTTGCCTTCTTTATCTGGTTTACGACCAAACATGACAGATACAGGCAACATTTGAACATCAAGTTCATCATTTTGTTGATGCGCTGAAATGTATTCCCTTAAAATTTCGATAGATTTATTTTTTTGTTTACTTGAAGCAAAAATTCCTGGCCCTTTATCGATATAAATATAAGCAGGTACAGTTTTATCATTAATATCAATTCCTAATAAAGGATCTGGTAAATGATATTTTAGACAAAGCGACCTAACTACCATTAAATCAATTTGAGAGTTATAAGGAAGCACATACAAAATTGGACGATGGATATCGAGGTCCAGTTCAGTAATGGGATCGGTAGGAATTGGTTTACTTTTAACAAAAAGCTTAACAGGAATTTGAATTAGTGAAAAATAAATTTTTGTCCACCAAGAAAACATAAAAATAAACCTCATACTTTGTTGCTAACTATATACTTAAATCATTTTAAGTTATTTATTTACCAACCTAATAATGAATGTTTAAGCTGTAAATTGATATGATACTCTAATATAAAAAACATTAATCCAAGTATATATGCGTTACAGTATAGCAAATTTGCATAATCTTGTAGTGATTACATTATGATAATGACAACGTATTATAAAGGTTTATTTCTATCAGCACCATATCAGCATGAATTGAATATTACCGTTAATTAAAGCAAGTTATTCACACAATTTTCATTAAGGATACAAATCGGTTATTCTTTATTTGCAATGTTAGCATTAAATTTATTATAAGTTTTCTTTAGTCTTACCTAAAAAATAATTTACGCTAGTAAGCGTATACTAACAATTGCACTTTATATATCTATCGCCTAGAATAACTATCTTTATTTTGCTACGAAGAATCTATTTATGAATACTATTCTTGAGCTGTTTTCCTCGGTAAATGCAGTGGTTGTTGCAGTTATTTTAATGTTAGTCCTTTCGCTTTGCCGTGTTCATGTGGTGATTAGCTTAATCATTGGTGCTTTTGTCGGTGGTTTATGTAGCCATTTAACATTAAAAGAAACAATTGACGCTTTTAATACTGGGATTAGCAACGGGGCTAATATTGCGCTTTCTTATGCTATGCTTGGTGCGTTTGCAGTAGCAATTTCAAAATCAGGATTACCAGAATTGTTAGCTGACAAAGCCATTAAGCAGTTAACGACTAATGATGCTAAAACTCGAATTAAATGGTTGTTAATTATCATAATCGGGTTAGTTAGTATTTCCTCACAAAATATCATCCCAATTCATATTGCTTTTATACCGTTGTTAATTCCGCCACTATTATATGTAATGTCGAGATTGCAACTAGATAGACGAATGATTGCTTGTATCATGACATTTGGTTTGATTACACCATATATGTTTTTACCTGTCGGATTCGGTAATATTTTCTTAAATCAAATCTTATTAAAAAATATTATTTCATCGGGGATGGATGTTAGCCATGTTAATGTTATGCATGCTATGGCTATTCCGGCTTTTGGTATGTTTGTTGGTCTACTTTGGGCTATTTTCGTTAGTTATCGTAAACCGAGACAATATAAACTGATTCATGAAGAAAGCCATGCCGAAGAGTTTAGTAATGTAAGTACTCGTTCACTTGTCGTCTCATTATTAGCAATTATTCTCTCTTTTACTGTCCAACTTTATACTGGATCGATGATTTTAGGTGCTTTAATTGGCTTTATCTGTTTTATTGCTTCAGGCTCAATTAAATGGGGTGAGGCAGACGGAATCTTTACCGATGGTATCAAAATGATGGCGATGATCGGCTTTGTGATGATATCAGCTCAAGGCTTTGCTGAAGTATTAAAACAGACTCATGAAATAGAACCTTTAGTTGTTAATAGTGCCTCATTATTCGCGGGGAATAAAGTAGTAGCATCTTTTATGATGATGTTAGTTGGCTTGATCATTACACTTGGTATTGGTTCATCTTTCTCTACTGTACCAATTATTGCAGCTATCTATGTTCCTTTATGTGTTCAGTTGGGCTTTTCACCAATAGCAACCGTTTGTTTAATTGGTGCGTCAGGAGCGATTGGCGATGCAGGTTCACCTCCTTCAGATACTATTTTAGCAACATCTGCTGGTTTAAACAGTGATGGTCAGCATGATCATATAAGAGATAGTGTTATTCCAACCTTTACCCATTTTAATATTCCATTGTTTATAGCTGGTTGGGTGGGATCATTAATTTTATAAATATTTAGATTGATGAGTTAAGGTCATTATTGGTTATGAATAAAAAGTCACACTCAAATATTCGAGCTATTTGTGCTCAAGCGATTTTTAACGTACTTGAAGAGGGGCAATCGCTTAGTACGGCCTTAACGTTATTTAGCCATAAAGTAGCAGAAAAAGATCGCGCGCTAATGCAAGAAATCTGTTTTGGTGTGATGCGTGTTTTACCTGAACTTAATTTTTATATTCATACTTTGATGAATAAAGTTCTTACCGGGAAAAATCGAGTTCTACACTATTTATTGTTAGTGGGTATTTACCAAATTTTATATACCAGAATACCTGAACATGCAGCTGTAGGTGAAACAGTTAATGCAGTAAATGATTTAAAAAAATCAGCGCTCAAAGGATTAGTAAATGGCGTATTGCGTGAATTTTTACGCCAACAAGAATCATTACAACGAAAATTTGTACAGGATGATAAAGCACCTCAAACCTTGCATCCAAGTTGGTTAGTTAATCGTCTTACGCAAGCTTACCCCGAGAAATGGCAAGCAATCATTTCTGCCAATAACCAAAAACCACCAATGTGGTTACGCGTTAATCTTAATCACTATTCTGTTAGTGAGTATCAACAATTGTTAACTGAACGGCAAATTGAATCAGAAGCTTTTGCTGATTTGCCTTGTGCTATCAGGTTATTATCGCCTGTAAATGTAACGAAATTACCTTATTTTGCTGAAGGAGCCGTTACCGTACAGGACTTATCTGCTCAATATGCTGCATATTTGTTAGAACCCCAAAATGGTGAGCAAATTTTGGATATGTGTGCCGCTCCAGGTGGAAAAACAACCCATATCTTAGAAATTGCACCTAAAGCAAATTTATTAGCGGTAGATGTTGATGCAGGTCGTGCTAAACGTATTGAAGAAAATCTGGCTCGCCTAAAACAAGTAGCAGAAGTTAAAGTGGGTGATGGTCTTACACCTGAAAAATGGTGCTCGGGTAAACAATTTGACCGAATTTTGCTTGACGCACCATGCTCGGCAACAGGCGTAATTCGTCGCCATCCTGATATCAAGTGGTTACGGCGAGATAGTGATATTGCGCAACTCACTGAATTGCAACATGGAATCTTAACCAATATTTGGTCTTATTTAAAAACAGGTGGCACTTTAGTCTATGCTACCTGTTCAATCCTACCTGATGAAAATAGATTACAAATTGAGCGGTTTTTACAAGAAAACAGCAATGCCCAACTTGTGGGTGATACGAAACAATTTTTACCAACTGTACACGGTGGTGATGGTTTTTTCTATGCTGTTTTAAAAAAAAGTAGTTAGTACATTTTTACAATGCCAGCTCTGTTTAAAAATGATTAATGTATTAACATTGCGCTACTTACTGTAATTTTCAATCAATTGAACTAATTGCTGACTATGCTTTAATGCTTTTGCTTTTATTGTCGTTTTTTCTCCCTCAATAACAGGCGACACGCCATATAAAATGGCAGGGGAAAGGTATTTCATTTGCGTGTAGAGTGCTGAAGTTTTTACGGATTGAAGTAAATGATTCATTAATTCAGGGGAATATTTTTGAAAATTTTGCTCTGTTTGTCCTACAGTTAAACTTTGCAATAACTTTTTATCTTTTAATTTATCGCCTTTCGAGCCATAAGCAAATTGATAGGTTAATACCTCATCAAACCATATTTTAAGTATTGCTGGCATGTTGAACCAATACATAGGGTATTGTAGAACGATAAGATCATGTCTAAGTAAAGCAGCTTGTTCTTCTTGTACATTGATTTTGTAATCTGGATAAAGTTGGTGAATATTACGAATTTCAATATCCTTAACTTTATCTTGTAATGTTTCAATAATCGTTTTATTGGCAATTGATTGTTCAATATTAGGGTGACCTAAAATAATTAATGGCATAATTGTTCCTTTGTTTTTATACTATAAAAAATTTAGTTACTCTCTTTAGTTTAGTGATTAATATTTTTTCAGCAATATCTATCTAATTTGATAGTAGGAATGTGTATGCAAAGCAGTGAACATCGATCATCAATACGATATAAGAATAAAATCTATTATTGCCCAATAAGTTTAGCTATGGATTTAATCGGTGGAAAATGGAAAGGTGTTATCCTTTATTATTTGCTTTCTGGTGAAAAACGATTTAGTGAGTTAAAAGTGGTGATCCCTGAAATCACTGATATGACGCTGAGCATCCAGCTTAAAAAGTTGGAGGAAGATGAACTTATCACTCGTAGTGTATATGGTGAAAAACCACCACTTAAAGTGTTATACAAATTAACCCCTTTGGGTGAAAAAATTGGCCCAGCACTTGAACAGCTTTGTATGTGGGGACTATCTGTTTAGTCTTCTTTCTTCATTTCTAAACTGAAGCTAATTACTATTGATTAACAATGAAATTTCTTGCAAAAAAAGTTGAGGAACGGGGTTTTTGAGCCGTAAAATTTAAGAAATAACTTCTTATAATCCTTACTTGGACAATCTTTAGTAGATATGGTAAATTCCGAATCTGTTTTACATTTTTAAGACTTTCGATATATGGCTTATACATTAACCTATAATGATCTCCCAGAAAATATTCAATATTGGCAAGGTTTACCTTTGTCTTTAAATGGTTGTGAAGTTGTTCCATTGGATTACAATGCGGGTAAAACGGGTTGGATTATTTATGGGAAAAAGTTAAATAAAACACTACTTTCAAAATTTCAAAGACAGCTTGCAATGCCAATGGTTGTGGTTTCGTCTTGGAAAATTAAAACCTATCAAATAGTACGTATTGCTGGCGTAATGCCGAAAAAAGCCAAATCGATTTCGCTAACATTAGGTATTGATGTTTCACCAATTGATAATTTACCTACATTGCATTCCCCAGGTTTATTAGTCATGGATATGGACTCGACCGCAATTGGTATTGAGTGTATTGATGAACTAGCAAAATTACACGGTGTCGGAGAACAAGTTGCTGCAGTGACTGAGCTTGCTATGCGTGGTGAACTTGATTTTGCTACCAGCTTACGTAAACGAGTTGCTACATTAAAAGGCGCACAGCAAGATATTTTAGAACAAGTAAAAGAGAGTCTACCATTAACACCAGGATTAACTTATTTAGTTAAAGAGTTGCATAAAAAAAATTGGCATGTTGCCATTGTTTCGGGTGGATTTACCTATTTTGCAAATCATTTAAAACAGAAGTTAAAACTAATTGATGCTCACGCTAATGAATTAGAAATTAAAAACGGTAAGCTGACAGGTAAAGTTAATGGGCAAATTGTTGATGCTAAATATAAAGCGCGGATGTTACAACAATTAGCCACCTCTTTAGATATTCCTATTGAGCAAACTGTTGCGATTGGTGATGGGGCAAATGATTTAATGATGATTAGAATAGCGGGGCTTGGTGTTGCTTATCATGGAAAGCCTAAAGTCGTTGAAAAAGCAAGAATCAGCATCAATTATGCTGATTTAACCGGTTTATGGTGCATCTTATCTACCAGTTTATTAAGTGAAGGCTAGGAGAAGAATTTGGCAAAAACAGTAAAGCGCGCTTATGTCTGTAATGATTGTGGTGCTGACTATCCTCGTTGGCAAGGTCAATGTAGCGCTTGTCATGCATGGAATACTATTACTGAAGTTAGGTTAGCTAGTAGTTCATCACGCAATGACCGATTAACCGGCTATGCCGGTGGTGCAGGGCAAACTAAAATCCAAAAATTATCTGAAATTAGTCTGGAAGCCTTACCCAGATTTTCAACTGGATTTTCTGAATTTGACCGTGTGCTTGGTGGTGGTGTAGTACCAGGTAGTGCTATCTTAATTGGTGGTAACCCCGGTGCAGGTAAAAGTACTTTGCTACTGCAAACCATGAGTAAACTGTCAGCACAAATGAATACGCTTTATGTTACTGGTGAGGAATCATTACAACAAGTAGCGATGCGTGCACATCGTTTAGGTTTACCGACGGATAATATTAATATGTTGTCTGAAACCAGTATTGAGCAGATCTGTTTACTTGCTGAGCAGTCACAGCCAAAGTTAATGGTTATTGATTCAATTCAAGTTATGCATCTTGCTGATATTCAATCTTCGCCAGGTAGTGTGGCTCAAGTTCGTGAAACTGCAGCTTATTTAACGCGTTTTGCGAAAACCAAAGGCATAGCCATTATTATGGTTGGCCATGTGACTAAAGATGGGTCACTAGCTGGCCCTAAAGTACTTGAACACTGTATTGATTGCTCAATTTTACTTGATGGTGATGCTGACTCTCGATTTCGAACTTTACGTAGCCATAAAAATCGTTTTGGCGCAGTCAATGAGTTAGGTGTGTTTGCTATGACTGAACAAGGATTGAAAGAAGTCAGTAATCCATCTGCAATCTTTTTAAGTCGTGGTGAAGAGATGTTATCGGGCAGTTCGGTAATGGTGTTATGGGAAGGTACTCGTCCATTACTGGTTGAAATTCAAGCGTTAGTTGATCATTCTGTATATGGCAATCCAAGGCGAGTGACTGTCGGGCTTGATCAAAATCGGCTGGCACTTTTACTCGCGGTTTTGCATCGCCATGGTGGTTTACAAATGGCTGATCAGGATATTTTTGTTAACGTTGTTGGCGGGGTAAAAGTGACCGAAACTAGTGTCGATTTAGCATTGATTGCGGCATTGGTATCCAGTTTTCGAAATCGCCCTTTACCACAAGATGTGGTTATTTTTGGTGAAATAGGTCTAGGAGGAGAAATACGACCAGTACCAAGTGGTCAAGAGCGTATTTCTGAAGCCGCTAAACATGGTTTCAAAAAGGCAATAGTGCCTATAGCTAATATGCCAAAGAAAAAGCCAGAAAATATGCAGATCTTTGCTGTTAAGAAAGTGTCGGAAGCGTTAGATATTTTAAGTGATCTTTAGAGTGTTCAAATATTGCTAAATACTCCGCCGATTTTTGTATCGGCGAAGTATAACTGGCTAATATTAAGGTTAATTAATAACAAATTTCATAACAAGGTTGATAGGCACTACCGCCAGGAAGCTTCATGCGATCTTGTTTTACATAGCTAAGCAGTAAATTATCTAATTGCTTCATGATTTCAGGATCACCTTGCAATTTATAGCGACCATGTTCAGCAATTTGCTTCATACCAAACTCTTTAACATTACCAGCAACAATTCCAGAAAAAGCACGACGTAAATCAGCAGCTAATAATTCAACTGGCTGATCTTTATGTAGATTAAGTGATGCCATGTTTTCATGGGTTGGTTCAAATGGGTGCTGTAATGCTTCATCAATTTTGAGTAACCAGTTAAACCCATAAGCATCACCAGTTGCTAACCGTGATGATTTAACCTGTTTTACCCCATGTTTCATTATGCGAGCAACTTGTTCAGGTGAATCAATGATAATTTCATACAATTTAGTCGCTTCTTCGCCTAAAGTATTACGAATAAATTGATCAATCGCGTCAAAATAATCTTCACACTCTTTTGGGCCTGTTAAAATAATTGGTAAAGTCTGATTTTTATTAGCAGGATTGAGCATAATCCCCAAAATATAAAGTAATTCTTCAGCAGTACCAGGTCCGCCAGGAAAGATAACTATACCATGCGCCATTCGAACAAACGCTTCAAGTCGTTTTTCGATATCTGGCATAATGATAAGTTCATTAACTAATGCATTTGGTGGTTCGGCTGCAATTATCGATGGCTCAGTCATACCAATAAAGCGACTATCTTTTATACGTTGTTGTGCATGACCAACAGCAGCGCCTTTCATTGGTGCTTCCATTATTCCCGGACCGCAGCCTGTACAGATATTAAGTTCTCGTAATCCAAGTTGCATACCAACTTGACGAGCATAATAATATTCACTTTCGTTAATTGAATGTCCACCCCAACAAACAATTAGATTAGGCTCTTCGCCAACGTGTAGGGCATTGGCATTACGCAGAATAGAAAAAACAAGATTGGTGATGTAATAGGAGTGCTCTTTTTCAAGCTTCTCGTTAGGTACCAAGTGTTTAATTGCCGTAATTTGGCCATTTAAAAAAAGAATATCACGTAAAACCGCAAACAGATTGGCTTGTATGGAGCGAATAATGCGTTTGTCGACAAAAGCACTTTCAGGTGCATCAATAAGCTCTAATTTAACTCCACGCTCTTTACTGATAACGTTAATTTCGAACGATTTAAATCTATCTAGTAATTCTTTAGTGTTATCCGTTTTACTACCCGCATTAAGGGTAGCTAATGAGCAATTTCTAAATAATTGATAAAGTTCGCTATTTGCTGATTTTTTTAAAATATCAACTTCAGCCTGCGCAAGTAAATCCATTGATCCTAACGGGCTTATATGGGTAATCATCACAACCTCCATTTGACGGTTTTATCGACAAGGAAATCATTATATACTGAAATATGATGAATACTAAGCAAAGCTGTAGATAAGCTAAAAATATGAGGTAATAGGGTGAATTAAAAAATTTTTTCTAGTTATGAAATAAATACCTCATAATAAGAAAAAAAGATAAAAAATTAGAATATTATACAATCTTCAAGGAGTTTGTCAGGTTAGTGAGTTATCAATGAAAAAGGAATTTATTTGCTTAAAGGGGGAGGGCAGTAAGTTAAAAAAGAGAGAAAAGGGAGACCGAACGCTTTTATTAATCTTGTCGAAGGGAAACTTACTTAATTACATCACGGTTATTTATACTTAAAAGAACAATGATGAAATTGAATCATCTAATCAATCATCGAATAGTGATAATTGTCCGTAGTCAATAAATAGTGTCTATGCTAGACTTAAACAAACTCTGAAGCTTTTTCACCTAAGTGAGTTTCATATGGTGGACTAGCCGCGGTATAGCGCAGAAATGGCTATGCTTCCCGATTTGGATAAGGTGTTTGTGATATGCAATTAATGGATAATTTTCAGCGTCGATTTCAATATCTACGCTTGTCGATTACCGAGCAGTGTAATTTTCAGTGCCAATACTGTTTACCTAATGGTTATCGACCTAATAAAGATCATCGCTTTTTATCGTTAAATGAAATTGACAATGTTGTGTCAACGTTTACTGAACTTGGTGTACATAAAATTCGGCTAACGGGCGGTGAACCGACTTTGCGTCGAGACTTTATTGATATTTTGTCAATAATTTCTGCTTATCCCAGCATCAAACAACTCGCTATCACAACCAATGGTTCACGGTTATTAAAAAATGTGCATTATTGGCAACAAGCAGGACTTAATGCTATTAATATTAGTATTGATAGTTTTTCTCCTTACATTTTTAAACAAATAACAGGCCAAGATAAATTACGTGAGTTGATTCAAGGCGTTGAAAAATCATTAGAAGTAGGTATTAGGAAAGTTAAAATTAATACCGTTTTGATGAAAAATATGAACGACCATCTGGCTGATTATTTAACTTGGATTAAAGATCGTTCAGTTGAGTTACGTTTTATAGAATTGATGGAAACAACAGAAAGCCGTGAATTATTTAATCGTTATCATTTAGCTGGTCATGTGATGGAATCACAACTTATTGAACAAGGTTGGCAATTACAGTCAAAAGAGGCGTTCTCTGGACCTGCTAAAGTTTATGCGCATAGTGATTATCGAGGTAAGATTGGTCTGATTATGCCGTATTCAAAGGATTTTTGTAAAAGTTGCAATCGATTACGTGTCTCGTCGATCGGTAAATTACATTATTGCTTGTTTGGTGATGCAGCGGTTGATTTACGGGATTTACTACAAAGCTCTGAGCAAAAAGCGCAACTTAAAGCTAGAATTTTATCTTCACTATTAATAAAACCTGAAAAACATTTATTACATACCCACCATTTAGGTATCACACCTAATTTATCTTATATTGGTGGTTAACATACAGTCTTGTTTGGGAATATGATTAATGTCCCAGTGTGATATCGCCCAATCTAATAACGCTTTCTGTGTGGCATCTTGCCAATTTTTGGGTATTTGTTGACCTAAAAATTGTAATGCTTGCACCGTTAATAATTTGGTTTTTTTTATATCAATTGGAGAGGCATGATTTTGCTTCGAGAGTTTATGACCATGACTATCTAAAGCTAATGGTAAGTGACAGTAATTTGGGATTGTAAAATTAAATAATTGATAAAGTGAAATCTGTTTAGCGGTCACAGGTAATAGATCTGCACCACGAACAATTTCGGTTATTCCTTGATAATTATCATCTAATACAACAACTAGATTATAAGCAAATAATCCATCTTTTCGATGAATAATAAAATCTTCTAGTGCATTGATATGATCAATGCTTTGTTGACCTCGAATTTTATCATCAAAAGAGAAAATCGGATGATTCTGCTTTAAACGAATAGCAACGTTATTTAATGTTAAATGTCGCTCACGACAAAATCCATCATAAATATTGTTTTTAAGGCTATGGATCCGTTGTCTGGTACAATCACAATAGTAAGCTTTTTGCTCAGAAATTAATGATGCTAACACTGATCGATAACGTTCACTACAGTTAGACTGATATAAAACTTGATCATCCCAATAGAGATTAAAAGCTTCTAATGTTTTTAATATTAAAGATGATGCGCCTTTGACTTCCCTTGGGGGATCAATATCTTCAATACGAACAAGCCATTTACCATTGCTGGCCTTGGCTTGTAAGTAGCTACCAAGAGCTGTCACCAACGAACCAAAATGTAATGGTCCAGAAGGTGACGGAGCAAAACGACCAATATATTGCATGGGCGTATAGGATAGAAAGAATAGTTAAATGAGAATCACATACCCATTTGTTTTTCACGAAGTTCAGCTAATGTTTTACAATCGATACATAAATCAGCGGTAGGTCTTGCTTCTAAACGACGGATACCAATTTCAACACCACATGATTCACAATAGCCAAAATCATCGGTTTCAATTTTCTTTAATGTTTTTTCAATTTTTTTGATAAGTTTGCGTTCTCTATCACGCGCTCTTAGTTCTAAACTGAACTCTTCTTCTTGAGTTGCGCGGTCGGCTGGATCTGGGAAATTAGCAGCCTCATCTTGCATATGAGAGACAGTTTTACCCATTTCACCTTGTAATTGTGAAAGCCACGCTTCTAAGATTAGTTTAAAATGTTTCAATTGCTTAGGATTCATATACTCCTCACCTTTCGCCTCTTTATAAGGCTCAAGCCCAGCAATTGATAGCAGACTAAGAGAAGATGTATTTACTTTTTGTTCCTTTTTCACAGCAATCCCCTTAAATACACATTATTTTCAAGCGCTAAACTATAGCAATAAATTAGCCTTTGGCAAATTTTTTTTACTATTTTTTTTGTGCTAAAAGTGCAGAATATTACAACTATATGTTATTAATAAGATTAATTATTCATCCCATTTTTTTAAATTATTCAAAGGACATTTTTTAATTAAATCAAACAGCTTATCGTTATCAGGTAAGATGAGTTCTGGTGAAATATCAAATAAAGGATAGAGTACAAATTCTCTATTTTTCATATGATAATGAGGAATTGTTAGTCTATCGTTGTCTATTATTAAGTCATCGTATAATAATATATCTAAGTCTAATGTCCTTGCTCCCCATCGATTATCTTTGCGTACCCGACCTTGTGATTTTTCTATTGCTTGTAGTCCATCTAATAAAGCTATAGGTTTAAGTGAGGTGGTTAACTTTATAACTGCATTGAGGTAATCATTTTGATCTTGTGGACCGAGCGGTTTACTGCGATAAAATGGTGAAATGTCAGTAACTACGGTATAGGGTAATTGTTTTAGGGCTGCAATAGCTTGATTAGCTTGAGCTAGTGGATCGTTAAGATTACTGCCTAAGGCAATATAACATATTGACATAATTGGATGTATTTTTTCGTGATGTTTAAGCGTAGAGATATTTTAGCACATATAAAGTGTTATCAAGCTAGATTGCTAAATAATGATTATTTCTAGTTATTAAGATATAGCGATATAATCTTTTAAACGCATATGTAGCATCCACTATTTGCTCAATATTTATTGAGATTTGTATGAGAGTTTAGAATGCATCTAGGTCAACAATTGAGTTTGTTAATAAAAAATACGCCAATTATTGAGCAACAATCAGTCCTTGAATGTGCAATTAATGGTGTTATTGATTATTTTGCGAGTAGCTTACAGGCATCTAATGAAACTAATGTTCAGCAATTACTGGCTTGGATAAATGATGAAGGTGGCAACAATCGAGCTTGGCTTATTGGTCAAAAAAAGTTAGCAACCAGTCGGCAAGCAGCATTATTTAATGGTTTTCAAGCACATTGTTTAGATTATGATGATGTACATATTGATGTACGTGGTCATCCATCAGCGGTTATCTTATCAGCCTTATTTTCTAGTATCCGCTTAGATGATTCATTAACGCGTTTAGATGGTCGTCGTTTTTTAACTGCCTATGTAATAGGTATTGAAGTTATGGCCTTATTGGGACGATGTGTCAATCCTGAACATTATGAAAAAGGTTGGCATACAACAATCACTTTAGGTGGTATTGCCGCAACGGCTGCTATTTGTTATTTATATGATGAACCATTTCTTGTTCAAGCATTAACTTTAGCTGCGACGCAAGCGTCAGGTCTGCGATTAATGATGGGGACACCAATAAAATTTTTGCATGCGGGATTGGCTGCACAACATGCTATACAATCGGTTGAATGGTTAAGAGCTGGGATTTCAGCAGATAAGGATTTTCTTGATGATAACCTCGGTTTTTTATCAATATATGGACAAGGCAATGATAATTTAGATTTAACTGTCTGGGCTAAGCCATGGAAGATTGTTGAACCAGGGTTATGGTTTAAGACTTATTCATATTGTTCTGCCGCTTCATATATTGCTGATGCGGGTAAGTTAATTTATAAGCATCCTAAGTTTAATGTAGATAATATTGATTATATTACTCTTTTCTTTGCTCCAATTAATAGTGATGCAGCACTGATCTATAAAAAGCCATTATTAGCTGAGCAAGGACGTTTTTCAGCAGAATATATTTTGGCATTGATTTTACTCGGTATACCTATCGATTTTGAACAATTTGCTTCAAAGCCAATAGCTGACAATATCCTACAATTAATCCAAAAAATGCAGCGTAGTTATGATATACAATTAACCCCTCATCCTGATGCATATAATAAGCGCTATGTCGTTATTGAAATAGTATTAAATGATGGACAAAAAATTAGCCAACGACTGGATATTCCTAAAGGATCACCTAAAAATCCTTATAGCCAACAAGAATTGGCCGCTAAGTTATTTGGAGCATTGCAAAATGAAATTAAAGCACAACAATTATTGTCTGATATCTATGCTCTAGCCAATGGTATGGATATTAAACAATTACTCATATCGCATTGGAAAATGCTTTGATATCTACTATAAACAGTTAATTATTTTATAAATATAAGCTTAAATTTCAAAATCAATATCATCATTGAGTTGCCGTAAAAAGCGTTGAGTTAACTCGTGTTGTGGGTTATCAATTAATGATTTTGCTGGCCCTTCCTCAACAATAATACCATTAGCCATAAAGATGATGCGGTCGGCCACATACTTTGCAAACTCCATTTCATGGGTTACGATTAGCATAGTTATCTTTTCTTTGGCTAGTTTCAGCATCACTTGTAAAACTTCATGAACTCTCTCAGGATCTAACGCAGAAGTTGGTTCATCAAATAATAATACTTTTGGTCTTACAGCTAATGCCCTAGCAATTGCAACACGTTGTTGTTGCCCTCCCGATAATGTTACAGGATATTGATCAGCATAAGCTAACATTCCAACTCGCTCTAACAATGATATTCCGTACTGTTGTGCCTCACTTTTCTTCATTTTCTGTGCAACAATTAATGGATAAGTAATGTTTTCTAAAGCTGTTTTATTTCTAAATAAATTGTAGTGTTGAAAAACCATTGCTGATTGTTTGCGTAAATTGGTCTCTTGCTTATGGTTGTAATGTTCACTATTGAGTATTACTTTATCAATACGAATCGTTCCTGTATTAGGTTTTTCAAGTAAATTAAGACAACGCAATAAGGTTGATTTTCCCGATCCGGAAGGTCCAATAATGGCAACTACTTCACCTTCTTTGATATTAAGATTTATTTCTTTTAAAACTTCATTATTTCCAAATCGTTTTGATAAATGAGATACACTAATCATCATACTCTCCTTAACGATGATATGGTTTAGTTAGTTTACGTTCTAACTGCTTTTGTAACCATGAATAGGCGACAACAGTTAGCCAGTAAACAATACCGACGGCTAAGTAAGTTTCAAAATAGAGAAAAGAATTAGCAGTTAACATTTTTCCTGCTGCTAATAATTCTTGTACCCCGACAAAAAATGCTACAGAAGAGTCTTTGAGTAGTGAAATAAACATATTCCCCGCATTCGGTAAAGCATTAATCATCGCTTGAGGTAATATAATTCCTCGATAAACCTGAATTGTACTTAATCCTGAGGTTAATCCTGCTTCTTTTTGTCCAAGATCAACCGAAGTTAAGCCAGCACGAAATATCTCGGCTAAATAAGCTGAATATTTTAAACTAAAACAGATAATAGCCGCCGTGGTTGCGCCTACCTGTTTCATAATTGGAAATATTTGTGGTAGGCCATAGTAAATAATAAACAGTAAAACGACAGATGGAATTCCACGAAATAAAGAAATAAACAGCGCCAAAAAAGAATCAATTACAATAATTTTATTGTTTCTAATCAAAGCAATAGCAAGCCCTAATATAGTGGCAAACACAAATGATATAATGGCAATAAAAAGTGTAACTGGCAGATAAGGTAATATCTGCGGGAATACACTAAAGAAATAGTTTATATTAAAATTCATGAGGTAATATCTTCACCAAAATATTTAATTGAAAGATTTTTCAATGTTCCATTAACACGTAATTTTTCGATGGCTTGGTTAAATTTTTCTCGTAAAGCTTTACCTTTTTCATCCTTACTAAATGGGAAGGCAACTTGTTCAATAGTAATTGGTTCGCCCACTAATTTGAATGGTAGATTTTTTCGTTTAATTTCTGCCAATAAAATTGGTTTTGAATTGACATAACCATCGACTCTTTGAAATTCTGTATCATGCATTGCTCCATCTCGAGTTTCATAGGTTTTGATCGTAATTTCGTTATTAGGAAATGCTTTTTTAAGATTATTAATATGGTTTGAACCAAGTACCCCTGCAATAGTTTTACCATTAAAATCAGTTAACTGATTAATATTGTTATTATCTTTGTGTGTAACAATTTGACTACCATAAAAACTATACGGCTGAGAAAAATCATATTTAGCTTGACGAGTTGGTGTAACTGCCACTGCATTTGCTACCGTATCTAAACGACCTGAGTCAAATTGGCCCATTAATCCACCAAATTCAGCAATTACCCATTCAACTTTAAAACCTAACTCATTGGCAATTGCTTCTGTGACTTCGACATCAAATCCAACTAACTTTCCATCTTGTTTATAACCATTCGGGTAACTTTGACCGGTTGAGCCTACTTTTATAATGTTTTGTTCCGCCGCCTGATTGTTTGATTGATTATCACAACCACTCAGGGTAATTAATAAAATAGCAGAAAACCATGTTATTATTTTTTTCATTATTGATGACTCCTCTTTTTCCATTCGGAATAGTTTTTGTGATTTAATATTTTTTCAAAATAAAGGGTAGTGTGATCACTGGTTAAATTTACTTGCCCTATTTGTTGATATCCTTTTTTGCGATATATATTGGCTAACCATGGATGATTGGCTGCTGTACCTAAAGTTACGGCGGGAAGCTTAAGTTGGTTAATTAAAACTTCTTTTTCAACCCAATCCCATAAAGCATTACCATAGCCTTTTCCTTTATAAATTGGATCTGTTGCAAACCAGCCTAAATGTGGTAATCCATAAGGTCCTGGGTTATTTCCCCATGGAAAACGTATGCTTAAGGTTGATATTAATTTATTGTCCTTTTCTATTATATAAACTGCATTCGAATCAATATGATGAATTATTTCTTTAGGTTCGACAGTAGCTGCTGCAAAATGAATGCCTAACTGTGACGTAGCTTGATATGCTCGGTGCAATAATTGTTGATATGCTGGAATATCGGAACAGCTGATTAAGCGAAAATTCATAATAATACTCCGCTTTGCTCCGCATATTTGATTACTTGGTCGACTTTTTGTGGTGCAGACCCCAGATAATTAATTGGATTTAACCAATTATCAAGTTCAGACTCGGTAAATTGTTCACTTAAACGTGGATCATCCAATAGGAGTGATTTAAATGGCCGGTTTTGTTCAAATGCTTGCATAGCATTTTCATAAATTAAATGGTGAGCAGTTTGTTTTCCTAATCGCTTGCCAATTTCGAACATTATTTTTTCTGATAACAGTAAGCCATTTTGTTTTTTTAAATTAGCTAACATTTGATCAGCATTGACTTTTAGTCCTTTTAAAACAGCTAAAGCGGTTTGAAGTTGTGCTGAAATATAAAGATTAATTTCTGGCAGGGCAATCCATTCTGCCCGCCAGCTCATGGCATCGCGTTCATGTTCAACTTTCATTGATTCATGAATAAGTGCTACACTTTTTAATAAAGGAGCGGTAAGACTCGCTAAACCTTCTAAGGCGGCTGGGTTACGCTTATGTGGCATGGTAGTTGAGCCAATTTTACCATCTGAAAAGGGTTCTTCCACTTCATTAATTTCCGTTCGCATAAGGTTGTAAAATTCGTTACCAATTTTGCCAAGCGAACCGCTAATAAGAGCAATAATCGAAGCGTATTCGGAAAAACGATCACGCGCAGCTTGCCAGCCAATATTGGGTGTATTAAGTCCAAGTAAAGTTAATGCTCGCTTTTCTACTTCAGGGCCCAACTCTCCCATTGAAGCGTAAGTACAAACTGCGCCACTAATATTGCCGACTAATACCCGTTGTTTGATTTCAGATAAACGTTGTAAATGACGAACAAACTCGTCTAACCAAACCGCTAATTTAAAACCAAATGTCGTCGGTAATGCTTGCATACCATGGGTGCGGCCTACCATCGGTAAAAATTGATATTTTTTTGCTAACCGTTTGAGTTCATTTGCGATCAGTTTGGTATCACGTTCAATTATTGCAAATGATTGTTTTAGTTGTAAGACTGTCGCCGTATCAACAATATCTTGGGTCGTTGCACCATAATGAATAAATTGACCCGCTTCACCCACTTGTTTTTGCAGTGCATTAATGGTTGACATTAAGGAGTGTTTGGCTTTAGCTGCTTCATCGGCTATTTGTTCAATAGATAGTTGAGATGCATCGGCTTTTTCAATAATTGCATCGGCAACCTCGCGTGGAATCACACCTAGTTCACCTTGTGCTTGCGCTAGGGCAACCTCAACTTGTATTTGTTTTTCTAAACGATGTTGTTCTGACCAAATGGCGCGCATTTCACTCGTGCCAAAATTATTACCTAAAATCAAAAAATCTATAACGTGTGATGCCACTAAATCACCCTCAATAATTATTCTCTACTCTGTTTAATAATTATTCATAATAATTCAATCATCGTCTAATAATCAGTTTGTCTATTGATATAACAAAATGGAATAAAAACGTTGAGTTTTAGCTCATTTTGGTTTCAACCGAACCATTATTGCCAATTATTGATGAACTGATTGGATTTTGGGTTGATACTCCATATCAATTTATATATTTGCTATCAGACGACTACTTAAGTGGGGATTTATAAAAGTGAATAAAAATAAGAATTAGACTTTATATAATTAAAAGATAATCGATAATTATTTGTGTTAGCTCAGTATGTTTAAATTCATTTTGTTACACTTATTTATCTTTGCATTAAAATAATTTAGCACGGATAATATTCAGGCTACTGCTTGATGAATCGGTAAATAGTATGATTCACTGTTTTTGATGATGATTCTTGACAGCAATAGAATAGACGATATTGCTGTCATACTTAGTTCTATGGTGCAATATGCAATTCTAATTTTGCTTTCCAGTTTCTGGCATCATTGCCATTTTTTATCGGAATTGAAATTCTTGGCATATTAAAATCATTGGTAAAAAGTATTAAACTATAATATTCTTTTTCTTTATAATGCGTTTTTGCTGAATTTCTATTACCCTCTGTTTTAGCTACCGTTTTTGTCGTTACTTCCAGTTCAACATTTCTGAAAAAATCATGAGGAACGCTAGCATATATATTTGCAACTGGATTCACAAAATAAAAAGTCTTACTATTGGGATAATATATAACAGAAGTTGCATTTATTTTTCCTATAGTAAGATCAGGCGTCCAACTCATATTTAAATTTTTTGCTAAAAATTTTATTTTATTTGAGTTTTTTAGATTTATATAAATACTAAGTATGAAAGTCACGACAAAAATCACAAAGAAAAGATAACCGATATTCCTTAGTATATTTGAACTAACAAAGAGATTAACGAATAATATAATTAGAGAGATAAAAAAATAAAAAAATTTTGCGTTAATTAAACCAATAATTATCGAACCCGCATTTAAAACTGAGCGTAAATCTTTACTAATCATTTTACAATCCTTGATGCTTTAAATAAAAAATGCCTATATATCATGATACAGCCCTTGCAACTACAAATTAAATCGTCCAAAATTTTGCTAATAATATTTTTATAACACTTCAACTATTGATTCACAAAGTCTAGACATATTATCAATAGTCATTCCCGCAACATTGATACGACCTGAATTGACCATATAGATGCCATACTCATCACGCAATTTTATTACCTGTTCTTCACTTAAACCACTAAATGAGAACATACCATTTTGTTTAGCAATAAAGCTGAAGTCTTGGTTAGCACTTTTATCTTGTAGTGTTTTTACAAATAACTGTCGCATACGATGAATTCGTTGTCGCATACTGGTTAATTCGTCAATCCACTCTTCTTTTAGCTCATCATTATTTAAAATATAAGAGACAATTTTGGCGCCATGTGCTGGTGGATTAGAGTAATTGGCTCTAATAATAGTTTTTACTTGACTAAATGCTCGATCGGCAATTTCGCTATCAGCAGCAATTAAAGTAAATGCCCCAACACGTTCATTATAAAGTCCAAAGTTTTTTGAGTAAGAACTAGCAATTAGGAGTTCTGGTTGGTTATTGGCAAATAGTCTAAGTCCATATACATCTTCTTCTATTCCTTGTCCAAATCCTTGATAAGCTAAGTCGAATAGTGGTAACCAACCGTTTTTTAACGCTAATTCCGAAATAGCTTGCCATTGTTCAGGCGTTGGATCGATACCAGTTGGGTTGTGGCAGCAGCCATGAAATAGTACCGCATCACCAGCGACAACTTGACTTAAATCAGTCATTAAACCATCAAAATCTAGGTCTCGCGTTAATGGATTGTAGTAACGATATTCACGAACTTCTAAGCCTGCGGTTTGAAATACGCTACGATGATTAGGCCAAGATGGATTACTTATCCATACTCGTTTTACTTTGGTACGTCGAGATAAAAAATCAGCCATAATTCGTAATGCACCAGTGCCTCCAGGTGCTTGAGCTGTTCTAGCTCGTTGATTTTCAGTACCAAATAGTAGAATTTGGGTAGCATTATTAAATGAGTTAAGACCATCAATTGGTAAATAACTTTTTGTGATTTCATCATTTAAAATCAGATGCTCAGCTTTTTTTACACTTTCTAAAATAGGTGTTTTGGTCGTCTCGTCTTTATAAACACCAACACTTAAATTGATTTTGTTAGTGCGTTCGTCCTTGTTATAAAGATCCGCTAAACCTAAAATGGGATCTGCAGGCGCTGCTAATAAATATTCAAACATAATATACCTATTTCTTTTTTTGAGCTTCAATGCATTATATACACATTGTTTGGCAAGTTACAATTTCGTTAACAATCAGGCTTCGAAGCAATAATTTTACCACTATTGGTGTTTTCAAATACAAATTGTTAACTTTCAATTTCAAGTTTTTCAAGAAATGATTTTAAATCAGGTGCCAATGTGATTAATTGTCCTGTTATTAAATCTTCTTTAACAATTTCAGCAGTTAAATTATTTATTGCAATAATTTCAGTGTCCTTATTAGTTGAGCCAATAAAAAGAGTCGGATGGCGTTTTAATTTTTTTTGCTGTGATAAATGCGCAATTAAATTCTGCTCTAAATTAGAGAAGTCGTCATCACTCCATGGTTGAAGTAAAATTACATCAATATCGGCAAACTTTGCAGCCATATTAGCCGCATATTGTGTGCCATAATAAATATGAGCGCTTTGATGTATTTTTATATTAATTACTTGTTCAACGATGGTTAAATTTCTTGGTGGAATAAGTAAATAAGGCTGCCAATAAACAGTAAGATTTTCGGTTTTTGTAATACAAGGAGAAGGTAATGAATGTAACTCTTCACTTTTGGGTGCACCATCAAATTGAGCAATCCAACGATGGGTAAAATCAATTAAGGCAATTTTTTCAGGTAATTCCATAGATAAATATTCGTTCATTTTGTAAGCAAATCTAAATTATATTATACGGATAAAATTGGGATATGCACCTGTGTTAATGTTAGGTTTGTAAATTACTAAAATAGGTCATAAATCTATCAGTAATGATGTAGAAAATTTAGACAAAATCAAATTTAGAAAACTAGCGACTAATGCTGCATTTTATTATACTTTTAACCTATTTTATTGAGCGCTCAAAATTAATACTTAATTGTTTATAAAATAATCACTTTAATTTACTTGCTATCCTCTGCTGAAACGTGAATAATAGACAAGGATAATTTATCCTTGTAATGCAGCAATGGCGTTAGACATTACAGTTTGTCAAAATAAAATAGCGTAAGTAGAATTATTATAATTAATTAATATGTTTATTTTAAACAATCATATAAAGATTTAGTGGTTTGTTAAATTGTAGAAATTTGCAAACTCATCATTGAAATAATATCAATAATTGTATGTTTAGTGGTGTTCAAAAAGTATATAAGTGTTTTGAATGTAATATTACCTCTAAAAATGTATTGATGTTGTATATACGGATTTCACATAAAATAATAACAAAAATAACATAAATAAAATAATGAAATACTGTATACAAAATATTAAGTTAAGTACTATTGTTTATCATTGTTAAAATAAGCATTTATTAATAATAAGATTCTACCTACAGTTAATTTAGATTAATGAAGAGTGTAGAATAATGAAAAGAATGCTAATCAATGCAACCCAGCAAGAAGAGCTGCGAGTTGCCCTTGTTGATGGCCAACGCTTGTATGATTTAGATATCGAAAGCCTTGGTCACGAACAAAAAAAAGCCAATATTTATAAAGGCAAAATCACTAAAATCAATCCTAGTTTAGAAGCCGCTTTTGTTTCATATGGTGGTGAGCGAGATGGTTTTTTACCATTAAAAGAGATCGCAGAAAGCTATTTCCCTTCAAATATTTCTGGCCGGCGTAGTATTAAACATCTGCAAGAAGGCCAAGAAGTCCTTATCCAAATTGAAAAAGAGATTCGTGGTAAAAAAGGTGCTGCTTTAACGACTTATATTAGTTTAGCCGGTAGCTATTTAGTATTAATGCCAAATGACCCAAGAGCAGGTGGGGTTTCGCGCCGTATTGAGGGAGAAGAGCGTGCAGATCTAAAAAGAGTTATCGATGCGCTAGAAAAACCAAAGGGCATGGGTGTAATAGCTAGAACAGCGGGTGTGGGTAAAAGCCAAGAAGAGTTACAACAGGATTTAAATGCGTTAGTTAATTATTGGACAGCGATTCAAAATGAGTCAAAAAATCATCCAGCACCAAGCTTAATTCATAAAGAAAGTGACATTATTACTCGAGCATTTCGTGATTATTTACGTGATGATGTGGGTGATATTCTTATTGATAATCCTAAAGTACTGGAAATTGCAAAAAAACGATTAGCTGATTTAGGTCGTGTTGAGTATGTTAGTCGTCTTAAACTTTATGAAGGTGATGTACCATTATTTAATCATTTTCAAATCGAAGGTCAGATTGAATCGGCATTCCAACGGGAAGTTCGCTTACCATCTGGTGGTTCGATTGTTATTGATGCAACTGAAGCATTAACTGCGATCGATATTAACTCAGCTAAATCTATTCGTGGTAGCGATATTGAAGAGACTGCATTTAATACTAATCTTGAAGCGGCAGAAGAGATTGCTCGCCAATTGCGGTTACGTGATTTAGGTGGCTTAATTGTTATTGACTTTATTGATATGACGCCAATTCGTAATCAACGCGAAGTGGAAAATCGCTTAAAAGAAGCGATGAAAACCGATCGAGCAAGAATCCAAACCACTCGTATTTCCCGTTTTGGTTTGCTTGAAATGTCTCGTCAACGTTTAAGCCCATCTCTACGTGAAGCAACTCATCATATATGTCCTCGTTGTCAAGGAACGGGTACAGTTCGTGATAATAATTCATTATCGCTTTCAATTCTTCGCTTAATTCAAGAAGAGGCGATGAAAGATAATACGGTTCAAATTGATGTGATTGTGCCAGTACCAATTGCTAGTTATTTGCTTAATGAAAAGCGTCGTGCGATTAATAATATCGAAAGAATGCATCCGGATGTTAAAATCGTCATTGCTGGCGATGAAGAAATGGAAACACCACTTTATAAAGTGATTCGTAAACGTAGTGGTGAAGAGACAGATGTATTAAGCTACAATTTACCTAAACTAATCCGTGAGCTTGAAGAGGAAGAAGAAGATCAAGTCGCTGAATTAGTGGTAGAGCAAGCTGTATTATCAGGTCCTAAAGTAGAAGCGAGTAAAGCATCTAAAGCGAAAAGTGAACCGAAAAAAGTTGAAAAATCTAGTGGCTTATTTGGTGGTTTATTTAAGAAAATTCGTCAGTTATTTGTTTCCGAAAAGGTAGAACCTAAACCAGAAGTTAAGCCTCAATCAAATAAAAAACGAGATAATCAACGCTCAAATAATCGACGTCAGCGTAATAATCGTAACAATTCAGCTGCAAATAATAATGTTGCAACTGATGAAGTTAAAGAGACTACACGCTCTAATCGTCGTACAAAACAAAATAATAATTCATCTAATGCTGCGAATAATATAAAAGCTGATAAAGTCGTTAATGAGGCGGCACAACCACCTAAGCAAAAAGAAGCGAAACCAAGACGTCAACAGCGTGCATTAACGAAGAGTGTTCGTGTTAAAAATAGTGATGTACCTGCTCAAGCTGAAAAAGTGTGTATCCCTACTTTATTATTGCCGGTTATTGTTCCTGAAACAGGCGATAATGCTGTAACTAACGATTCACAACCGAAGCGTCAACGAAGAACATCTCGTCATTTGCGTATGAATACACCACGGACTAAACGACGCGGTAAAAATAGCGAATTAAAACAGTCTGCAATGCCATTGCAATTTGCTGCTGCGTCATTAGAGCTTGCATTAGGCCGTGTATCGGTTGATTATAGTCAAGTTAGCCATGATGAATCGCTTAATGCTGTTCCAGTGATCCCTTCACTTTTATTACCAATCGTAATTAAAGATGATGTAGACATCGCTAAAAACGTAGTTGCTAGTGAATCTCAATCAAATATCACAACTCAAGCAAATATTGAGAAATCACCTACAACTCAGGTAACAACAGAATCTACAGCAGATCCTGCAGCGGGTTATTCATCATCAATAATGACTAAGGCTCCAGCTCCGGACTATGTGGAATCTGATAGTGGAATAAAAACACGAGAAGAGTTGGATTATCGTTATGACGGTAAAGGTAATGCTGGTGGATTAAGTGCTCAAGATCATGCTTATGCCGCAGCAAGTAAACCGGTCATACCTGAATAGCTGATAACTAAAACAACAGTGATGGATATCACTGTTGTTTTTACTCATAATAAAGATAAACAATGATTATCTATATTTTAAAAAAAATAGTGACGTTTTCATTTATTATCTGCGTACTTGCTCAGATCAGCTTTTGTCTGGTCTATTTTGATCCTCAATCTATTTTTAGTGATTTAACTTTTGTTGATGCCTATAATGCTTTTTTTAAACAATTACTACAAGGTCAATTTAGGTTAGCATCAGGTGAAACTTTACCATTTTTAGATACCTTATTAACAACGTTTGAACTTTGTATTTTAGCATTGCTTGTAGCTTTACTTATTGGATTACCTTTGGGTATTTTTCTAGGTTTAAGTAATATAAATTGGTTGAATACTACCATTCGTTTAGGCTGTTTAATCTTTTATTCTTGCCCGATTGTTATGCTCGCAACAATTGTAATGTTTTATCTTTCCTCGACAATGCCGATTTCAATGAACTTTGATATCGCACCATCAGTAACCGGTAGTTCTTTGCTAGATATTTTAATTTCATCAAGGCCAGATAAATTCACTGCATTGTTAGATCAGCTTCACTATTTATTTTTGCCAACAATTATTTTAGCTATTCAACCAAGTATTATGACCATTCAACTAGTCAGTGAAAATGTCAAAAATACTTCAAGACAAAATTATATTAAAATGGCAATTATCCGTGAACGTTCACCGTTTAAAGTGTTACGTCGACATTTATTACCAAATTCAATTCCGGCAACAATTCCACAATTGACATATAACACCACGACTTTATTATTTTTAACTATGGTTATTGAAATTTTATTCAATCGAGTTGGTTTAGGCCAATGGGTGATGATGGCTTATCGTAACCATAATTATTTTATTATTGCGATAGCAATTCTTGCGTGTGGAACAGTAATTAGTTTATTAACTTTATTAGGTGAGATAACAGCTATCGCTATTTATCCATTACGTCATAAGGAACATAATGTCTAGGATAATTTTGTTAGGTAAGCGAATAAATTCATGTTTCCAAAGACTTCATAGCAATTTATACCTGATCATAAGTTTTTATGGGGTTTTAGCAATTGCTTTTATTGCATTATCAACCAAATGGCTTTTTCATGCTCACTTGAACCCTATCTATGCAACTTCATTGCCTCCTGCTTGGTGGCCTAATGGAGATATTAATCATATATTAGGAACAACTGATCAAGGGCAAGATATTTTTGATTACTTATTAATTGGTTATCGGTCAACCATTTCAATGACTTTAAAAGCGGTTTTTTATGTCATCATTATCGGTGGAGTGATTAACTATTTAATGTTTTTTGTTTCATTTATTAGGCCTTTTATTTTATTTATTTTTAGATTTTTTATGGTCGTTCCGCCATTACTTGGTGTAATTGTTATTAGCTTGTTATTGGAAGATGATATTACCAATATTTTAATTGTGATTGGTTTATCCTATTCACCGCGCTTCATTTATAATATCCATCAACGTGTTATTAAGGAATGGAATAAAACCTATATTACTGCGTATCGACTCGATGGATTATCCTCATTTTCTATCTTAAATCATTATATTATCCCTAATATTTTACCCGTTTATTTGGCTGAAATTGTTTCATTATTTGGTTCAGTTATTTTAGCGATAACAACAATTACCTTTTTGGGTTTTGCTAATGATTTTTCTCGGCCAGATTTAGGCATGATGATGTTTAAGATGAAAGATATGATGGATGTTAATTTGCTTGCTTTTTTAGCTCCGGGTATTGCTGTGTCTACTACAATTACTTTGGTTTATTTATTCAATTTTGGATTATTTGGCCAGCGAGTGGGACATTAATTATGGCATTATTAGACATTCGTAATTTAACTATTGAGTTTATTACTCCTGATGGCCTTTTACGCGCAATTGACCGCGTGAATTTGAAGCTGTCTGAAGGCGAAATTCGAGGTCTAGTTGGCGAGTCTGGTTCTGGTAAAAGCCTTATTGCTAAAGCTATATTGGGTGTGACAAATCATAATTGGAAAATATCTGCTGATCGTTTTCATTTTAATGATATCGATTTACTTAAATTGACACCAAAGCAACGTCGAAAAGTCATCAGTGACCATATTTCGATGATTTTCCAAGAACCGCAGTCTTGCTTGGATCCCTCAATGAAAATAGGGCAACAGTTAATCGAGGCTATCCCACGAAGAACCTTTAAAGGACATTGGTGGCAGCGTCTATTTTGGCGTAAACATCGAGCTGTTGAATTATTACATCGCGTTGGAATTAAAGATCATAAAGAAATCCTTAAATCATATCCTTTTGAATTAACGGAAGGTGAATGTCAAAAAGTGATGATTGCAATTGCATTAGCAAACCAACCTAAGTTACTTATTGCAGATGAACCAACTAATGCTATGGAAGCAACAACTGAAGCGCAAATCTTCAGGTTATTAGCGAGTATGAATCAGAATATGGGGACGACTATTTTACTTATTAGTCATGATTTACAAATGGTTACTCGCTGGACAGATCGTATCAATGTCCTTTATTGTGGACAAACCGTTGAGGTTGCGGATAGTGAAGATTTAATAAAATCGCCTTATCATCCTTATACTCAGGCATTGATTTATGCTATACCTGATTTTGGTAAAGCCATGCCACATAAAAGTCCATTGAACACGTTACCAGGGGTTATCCCTTCATTGGAGCATTTACCTATTGGTTGTCGATTAGGGCCACGTTGTCCTTATGCTCAAAAAAAATGTATTCAAGCACCTGAACTTATTCTGATAAAGGATCATTCTGTGGCTTGCCATTTTCCATTAAATACTGATGAGTAAATATAGGAATAGTTAATGAACCCAATATTAAAAGTCCGAAATTTATCAAAACGATTTAAAATTCCTAAAGGGCTCTTTGGTCATTTACAAATTGATGCAGTTAAACCATTGTCGTTCTCGCTCAACGAAGGTAAAACACTCGCCATTATAGGACAAAATGGTTCAGGAAAATCGACACTAGCCAAAATGCTGGTTGGTATGATAAAACCAGATAGTGGGGATATTTGGATTGACGGTAATAAAGTTGAATATGGTGATTTTGTCCATCGGTCACAACTTATTAGAATGATATTTCAACATGTTGAAAGCTCTTTTGACCCAAGACTTCGTATTGGTCAATTACTTGAAATTCCACTTAAACGCAATAGCAATTATAGCGCTCTTGAACGAGAAAAATTGATTAGTGATGTTTTAAAACAAGTAGGCTTACTGCCTGAACATGCTTCTTATTATCCATCAGTGATGGCAGCGGGGCAAAAACAACGCGTCGCATTGGCTAGGGCCTTAATTCTGAAACCCAAAGTTATTATTCTCGATGAAGCTTTAGCTGCGTTAGATATTTCAATGCGTTCACAGATTGTTAATTTGATGTTGTCTTTACAAGAAGAACAGAATATTTCTTATGTCTATGTAACACAAGATATTGGTATGATGAAACATATCAGTGACCAAATTTTAGTTATGCATAATGGTGATTTAGTTGAATATGGTAATACTGCTGAAGTCTTAGCTTCGCCATTAAGCGAAATCACACAAAAACTGATTAATAGCTATTTTGGTGAGGCTTTAACCGCAGATACTTGGCGGACCGATACTCGAATCATTTAAATTTTATTTTTACTATTTATATTACTATCATCACACTTATTTGTTAATTCATATAATCTGCTATTGTTCTGATTTTGTTTAAAATATTATATCTATTTTTTCTAACAAAACGCTCGACAATCTTTCTAAAAAACACTATATTTAGCTATATGGATTTCTAGACGTCTATTTAAAATGTTATAAAAAGTAATTAATAGGAGCTTTTAATATGCCTATATGTATTCCAGATTCATTACCGGCAGTAGATGTGTTACGTAATGAAAATGTATTTGTGATGACTTCAACTCGTGCTAATACTCAAGAAATTCGTCCACTAAAGCTTCTCTTCTTAAATTTAATGCCTAAAAAGATCGAAACTGAAAATCAGTTTTTACGTTTGCTTTCCAATTCATCTTTACAAGTCAATATTCAACTCTTGCGTATTGATCAACGTGAATCCAAAAATACCCCTGTAGAGCATTTAAATAGCTTTTATTGTGATTTTGAAGATATTCGTGAGCAGAATTTTGATGGTTTTATCATAACTGGAGCACCATTAGGTAAAGTCGCATTTTCAGATGTAGTGTATTGGCCAAAATTAGCTGAAATAATTACTTGGGCAAAAGATCATGTTACTTCAACAATGTTTGTTTGCTGGGCTGTACAAGCTGCATTAAATGTACTCTATGATATGCCAAAATTTACTCGCTCACAAAAATTGTCAGGCGTCTATCAACATCAAATCATACAACCTAATGCACTTTTAACTCGAGGTTTTGACGATACTTTTTTAGCGCCACATTCACGTAATGCTGATTTTCCAATAGATAAAATTAAAAGTTATACTGATTTGACGATTTTAGCTGAATCAGATTTAACCGGTCCATATTTGATGGCAACTGCGGATAAACGTATGGCTTTTGTAACAGGGCATCCAGAATATGACTCCTTCACCTTAGCTAATGAATATAATCGAGATTTGAAAGCTGGAATAAATCCGGAAATTCCTTACAACTATTTTCCTGAAAATAACCCAAATTTAACACCAAAAGCCACATGGCGAAGCCATGCTTATTTATTATTTAGTAACTGGCTCAATTATTATGTTTATCAATTAACACCATTTGATTTAACAACTCGCAATTTGACAATTGATGATTAAATGATGGGATAACTGACTTAGTAAATCTCCAAATTGAGCTTGAGTACCAAATTTATCTTTTATATTGAAATTATGTTAACCGTTACAAGCCTACTAAAATAGTGTGTTAAAATTCATTGAGTAGGCTTTTAGTGTAATCACTGGTACTTGTGATAGTTGCGTTGTAGGGATTTGTTTAATCAGCTCGTCTTGATATAAAAAGCATAGATTGACTAAGATAAGTTACAGCGTGTAGATCATGCGAGAGAAATAACTCAGTCAAAACTCTTGTAGTAGTGATTTCAGTAGATCTAAGCTCTTGAGTTGATGAACAACATCAAGGGAGCGGATAGGTTCATAAAGAACAATTAATGATGGATAGCTGTTAAATTCTACACCATTTAATTGTTTATTAAATAATGCGTTAATTATTGTATATAAACTACTTCGTTTGCTAGCGTGGTTAATACCTGTTTATATGATTGTTAGTGTAAATTATCATCTGGCGTAATGAATAAAGTTGAAATCCATTTATCCAACTTTTTTGGGGTAATCCAAGTTGGACATGATAATTAGCATAAGTAGGTACTCAAAATGGTGAAACATAAGATTGAGGGGCATAAGGTTTACTTCAAGATACAATATATTAAATATCAAAACCACTGGCGCGTTGCAAATCTAAGTAAATCTGTTTTTCTTCACCTTGTAATATAAGCTCAGCACCAATGGCTTTTAAATCAGTTTGTATTGCTTGAGACAAGGTTTTATTAATCGCATTTTTAATAATAAAATTAAGTGTAATTTGTAGTCTTTGTCCGTTTTTTTTCGCTATAAAGAGTATGAAGCATTTTATATAGTATGAATTAATAAAAATTTTCATAGTTATTATGCCTATTACTCTTTTTCTGCTCTGATCATAAACATTGGGGTAGAATGATAATTGATCTGCTCAATTTTATCCCAAACATTTTTTGATATATCAGTATCAATAAAGACTTTTTTATAACCAATTGACAGTAAGGTATTAACATCCCATTGCGGTCTAATCTCTTGGCTTAATGGTAGTAATCTTGCAATGCGTTCCATCTCTTCGGTATCTGTTTGTACATAATGATCGTCTATATCTTGATTAGCCGTATTACGTCTGTCTCGTTTATATTGAAAATAGCGGTATTTATCAAACAAAAATAGATACCAGTTCGCATCAAAATTAAGTAATCGACCTCCTGAATTTAATACCCGATACCACTCTTGATAAGCTAATGTAGGGTTATTTAAGTTCCATGTGACATTCCGTAATACAATTAAATCAAAACTATTATCCTCGAATGGCAAGCATTGTACATCAGATAACACAAAATTAACCTCCACGCCATATTGTGTGGCGTTGTTTTGTGCTTGAACTAACATAGCTTCAGTCACATCAACTGCCGTTACATTATGATCGGCTAACGCTAGTATGATAGCCAAAAAACCAGGACCAGTTCCTACATCTAAAATGCGTAATTTTTCTTTTTTAGGGGCATGAGTTAAAATTAAATTTTGCCAAATAGTTCTTTTTTGTGTTGCCAGTTCTTCTTGATTAGTTTGACTATATCCTAGGGCTCGATTGGTCCAATAAATGATAAGATCTTTTACAATGTCCTCATCGCTATTGTTATATGGTTGTAACACTCGCTTTTCTCGCTTCTATATATTGTTTTTAATTATTTTTTTGTAAATTTTGATTGCTGCACAAGCAGCACCATATCCATTATCGATATTCATTGTCATAATTCCTCCGGTACAACTTGATAAACAAGCGTTAAGAGCAACATGACCTCCTGCGGCAACACCATAACCAATAGAGGTAGGAACGGCAATAATAGGGGTATCAATTAAACCAGCTAAAACAGTAGGTAAAGCTGCCTCCATACCTGCAATAGCAATAATTATATTGTAGGTTTGTAATTGGGGTAATTGTTGTTGCAGGCGCCATAATCCCGCAACACCAATATCTTGAAATAGATCGACTTTTATTCCGTGATAATTTAACGTCAGTTTTGTTTCTTCACAAATTGGGGCATCAGATGAGCCGGCAGAAACAATGGCAATATGGGTTGATTCCTCTTCAATTAATGGTTTTGGTGAACCAAATACAGCACATTGACAATTTTCATGATAATTGATTTTTGCTTGCCAATTGGGTTTTAAACGCTGATATTTTTGACTCGTTAAACGAGTAAACAGTAATGATTGTTGATTTTGCTTAGCAAGTGATAATATCGTTTCGAGTTGTTCAACTGTTTTATACTGGCAAAATACAGCTTCTGAGATGCCACATCGTTGAGGACGCTCAAAGTCCATGATAATATCCGGTGTTTTCATTTTTTATTGCTTCCTTTAATAATTATTAGATATTTTTTACCCCGATAAAAGCACTACCTTTTTTATAGGTTGAAATTTGAACATTATGAGAGATAGCTAGAGGTTCTATAATCAGTTTTATTTTGTTAACCAGTGAATCTTTTTGATGATCGGATAACTGATTAAAAAGGAGGGGTTCTAGCTCAAGTTCAACTTTATCATTACGTATTCTAAAACGAACAAGATCCGTTTTTAGTTCTGAACGAACAAAGTTTTCAACGTGATCGACCGCTTGTAGATAATCCGGGTAGATTTTAATCCCTGTCTCAATTCGGCTTGATAGGCAAGGGGATGCTGGAATATCTTTTAAATCATTGAGTTGTAGATGCTCAACCATCTTACGTATCATTATTTTATCAATCTTGAGTTCAACATAAGGTTGTCTTACATTTTGTTCTTTAGCAGCAATTAAACCCGGTCGATAATCGCCTAAATCATCTTGATTGGTTCCAGTGATTAGCACTCCATGATGTAACTTTTTAAGACGATCAAACAAACAACTTTTACAGTAATAACACCGATTCACCGGATTGTTTTGGTAAGATTCATTATCTAGCTCCCCTGCTTTTATAAATTCGATATGCCAACGATATTTTTGTGCATAATTTCTAACTCGTTTAGCATCTAATGTTGGAACCGAAAGCGAAGTTGAATGTGCAATAAGTGCATTTTGTCCCAATGTATTGTGAGCAATATAAGCAAGTAACATACTATCTATACCACCACTGGTCGCAATGGTACATTTTTTTATTTTTTTAAACCATGATGTAAGAATTAAAATAGTTTCTTCAATATCTTGATTAGTCATGATTTGATATCCTTCTCATTCGGCTTTTCATGATGACTTAATTGCTTGGTATAGGTATTTAGCGCAGATTGTTCAAATTTATATTTTATATTTTGACGCTCGGCATAGGATGTTTCTAGTAATTGAATACAGTCAGACTCTAATTTTGCAGTGAAGTTGTGATTGGGTCGGGCAGCAATTTTAATCGGCCAGGATTGTTGATCTGCATTTATCGTGATTTGTTCTCTTGGTAGTTTAGAACGCTTAACTTGCCAATACCTTACACCTAGAGTTGTTGTTTCAGTAAATAGTTGAAGACATATATCAGTTAATTTATCTGGCTGGCACAGTATTTCTATTCTGCTCATCCAACGTCCTTTTTTGCCTTTTATTTGTTGACTGACTAAATCAAGTACCCCCGATGATAATCTTAATTTATCTTCAGATATTGCCAGGCTTTCAGCGGTCATATCATCAATATCACACTGAATAATATAGACACTATCATGTTCTAAATTTGTTTGGGGGTTAGTGGTAAAAACGTTTGCCCTCATTATATTAGGTTTTTGTTTAAAAGACCGATTACCACAACCATAACCACTTTTAATGAACGTACCATTTATAGGGCCAGGACAATGTTGCATAATCCAAGCTAGAATAGCAGCCCCAGTTGGTGTAATTCGTTCACCGATTTCATCATCATAAGTCCACTGAAAATTGGTGAGTATCTTTAAAGTTGCTGGCGCGGGTACAGGTAAAGTGCCATGTGAGCACTTTATTGTGCCTTGCCCCCAAGGTAGGGCAGAGCAAGACCAACTCGATACGTTGCTCTGAGTGATCAGAAATGCCGCTGCAATAATATCGATAATAGCATCATCCGCGCCGACTTCATGTAATCCTATATTTTCTAGTGTAATGCCGTGTACTTCGCTTTCAGCTTTAGCCAAAATGGTATAAATTGCTTTAGTGCATTGGTAAATCTTATCATTATCTTTAATTTGATCTAATTTTGTTAAAATCTCTTGCCAGCTATAATGTTCATGCTGATCGTTCATTAATAATCTATTTTTTATTATTGAGTGAGATTGATCGTTTAATGGCTTCAAAATGAGATGTTGGGTATCCTCGATTGCTTGTTGATTTTTCAAGATAATAAATTGTTTACCCAAGATCTCTTTTTGTCGTGTAGCCTTTATTTCGAGTTGATATTTTTTAAAAATAGCTAATGAAGATAAAAATGTACGTAATGGGGTTTCCAGTTCAGGAAATGCATCTAGCATTGCTGAACAGAACATATCTCCAGCTATACCGCCCACTATGTCTAGATGAATATGCATTATGTAACCTTTCAGATTTTTCTAAAATACAATGTACTTAACATTAATTCTAAATACATTGTATTAGTTATACTAGTTACTTCGATCGTATATTAATTAATTTATTGATTATTTTACTAATAGTTTCTACTCACTTGTACCCACATTTTTCGGTAAAATGAAAATCAGGATTGAACCAATTACCACAACTAGACCGATTGACAATAAACCAGCTGCAGGAGTACCTACAACATTTTCAGAGTGTTGTCTTAAAATAGGGGCTCCAAAACTAAACAGTGCACCAAACATATTGACAAATCCAATACCAGCAGCTAACGCGTTACCCGTTAAAATTGATGAAGGCATGATCCAGAAAATAGGTTGGCAGGCAAAATAAGCCGTACCGGCAATGCATAAGGCAATAATGGCTGGTATAGGGCCAACGTAAGCAGATAAACCTAATGCAACTCCGCCTACTAATAATGTGACTGCACAGGTATTACGTCTCTCTTGAACTCTATCTGAGTATCGAGGTATAAAAAATGTCCCTAATAATGCACATAACCATGGTAGTGAAGTGACGAGAGAAGTCATAAAGTTAACTTTACTTGACATAATACTGGCCACTTGGCTTGGTAAAAAGAAGATAAGTCCATATACACCACATTGAATACAACCATAAATAATAGCAAAGTGCCATATTCTTGGGTTTTTCAATGCATCCATAAGTTTAGCTGACGCTGCTTTTTTATTGTTCTCTTCTGATAGCATTTGATTAGCTAGTAAGGTTTTTTCTTCTTTAGAGAGGAATCTAGCGGTTGCAGGAGTGTCATCTAAATAGAAGAATGTCCAAATACCTGCAATAAATGCTAATGCACCTTCAATTACAAACATCCAAAACCATCCCGGATGACCAAGGAAACCATGTAATTCTAAAAGAGCACCAGAAAGCGGTGAACCAAATGCCATTGCCAAAGGCGCTCCCATATAAAACAATCCCATTACTGCTGCACGATTGGCTTGCGGGAACCATTGTGATGTTAAATAGATCATACCAGGAAAGAAACCAGCCTCGGTGATACCTAATAAAATACGAATGGTTAAGAATTTCGCTTCACTGTCGGCAAATCCCATACCAGCAGATAAAAGCCCCCAAGCTAAGGTTGTTGCACCGATCCAGTATCTGGCGCCAAACTTTTTTAAACATAAATTAGCTGGTGCACCTAAAAATGCGTATACTACGAAGAATAATCCAGCACCTAAAGCATAAGCTTCATTGCTTAAACCAATGTCAATTTGATAACTCTCTTTGGCGAAGCCGATATTTGAACGATCCAAAAATGCTAAGACGTAAAGTATTAACATAAAAGGAATTAAGCGAAGTTTTGTCTTTTTTATTACCGACAATAATGTAATATTACTCATAAGGGGACTCCCTAGCCTCGTTATATAGACTATATTAATTTTGTTATAATTTGATTGTTAAGCTGTTAGAAATTACATATCTATAAGTTAATTCCTATATCAGTTACATTGTTATTTTCATCAAATGCAATATATTCAGGCTCACTTAAAATCTCGATTTGTGCATTTGCTTTTGCATCTTCAAGCATATTTTCTGAGATATATAATTCATCGATATGTAAAGTGTTGGCAATCCTGATAATACGTGCTTCTTTTCGTCCATCTAAAATAATGCAGGTTTTAACAGCAGCTTGTATGGCTTGCTTATCATTAGCTAGTATTACCGGAACGTAACCGTCCTGGCTTAAGCGTGATGTAAGTACATTTGGGTATGTTTCAGGAAAATCGACTTTATCAAGTAAACGTTTTGTAGAGAAATCAGCAAATCCCATACCGGTTGCATTGCCGCCGCTTTTTTCATGAAGATCGAGTACCACTATTCTATCTGGGCGTATTGAGGCAATGGGTTGCATAAATGGTGTACAGGCTCTGCCTGTAACATGGCAATCCATACCTCCACCAGAGTAAATTTTACCCATTAAATCAACAATACAGATATCAACGTTATCAAACATTACTTTAGGAAAGTAAGTTTTTGATTTTGCCAGTAAGGCTTTTTCGCGTTCTTCAAGTTTATTAGCGGGGATAGCTTCAATGTCAACGACCTGATCAAAGGCATTTTCAATAGTGCCAATACCAAACAGGAAAGGAGTATTAGCGACTTTAATTCTTGCCATATTGACGATATTTTGCGCCATACAGCCAAAACCATAAGTGTGGCAGGAATCAGCACCTTTTTGTTTCGCAAATCCAATAGATAGCATTTTGATAATGCCACTTTCAATAGGTGCAGTAAATGCGTTGTGAGCTTTGATTCGGTTGATACAAATAATGCCATCAGCTTGCATCGCATTTTTATCCATTAATACTTCTAACCCGTTAGGTAGCTCTCCTACTTTTACTGTTTCCATCGAGGAACGTATTTCACAACCAAGAAACTCTTCTGTCATGCCTAATTTTTCTAAAACATGGATTTGTCCTTCAGCAGTGGCTCCTCCATGACTTCCCATTGCTGGTACACCATAAGGTTTAGCCCCTAAGGCTTTTAATTCATTAATTACAGCTCTTGCAATTAAGTCTATTTTAGCAACACCACGGCTACCTAAACCCACTGCAATCACCATATCTTTTTTTATTGTATTTTTTATTTCTGGTTTAGAAAATTCAATGTGAATTTTTTCATCAATATCCTGAATTTCAGCAGGCGATTCGAAGCGCTGTCTGATCCTTACCATTCTTGGTAGTTTTATATCATTGAGTAGTTCATCAACAAATGACATAGTTTTCTCCTAACTTGGAATATCATTAAAATTTAAAGCAATACATTACATAAAAGCGCCCATTTGCCATGGCACAAATTCCAAACTTCCATAACCAAATTTTTCACTTTTACTTTTTTCCCCTGATGCAAATTCAAGGAGCATTGAATATAGGCGTTCTCCTGCCTGAGCAATTGATTCATTTCCTTCGATAATATCTCCGCAATTCATATCCATATCTTCCTGTTGTCTGTTCCATAAGAAATTATTTGAAGCGACTTTTAGGGTGGGTGTTGGAGATGAACCTAGTGCTGAGCCTCGTCCAGTTGTAAAACAAAGAATATTAGCTCCACCTGCAATTTGGCCCGTTACAGCCATAGGATCAAATCCGGGCGTGTCCATAAACACTAATCCTTTACTTGTGACAGGTTCTGCATATTCATAAACAGCGACTAAATTTGATGTTCCTCCTTTTGTGATTGCTCCAAGTGATTTTTCTAAAATTGTGGTCAAACCACCGGCTTTATTTCCTACAGAAGGATTATTGTTAATTTCACTTTTATTTTGTTTACAATGCTCTTCCCACCATTTGATTCGTTGAATCAGTTTTTCACCAACTTGTTGAGATACGGCTCGTCGGGTGAGTAGATGCTCTGCGCCGTATATTTCGGGAGTTTCAGATAAAATAGCCGTTCCACCTTGTTGAATAATTTTATCTGCTACATAACCCAAAGTAGGGTTGGCTGATATACCCGAATAACCATCAGAACCACCACACTCTAAAGCGAGGATAAGTTCTGATACAGGGGTTTCTTTGCGTTGAACTTGATTGGCTATAGGTAACATTTCCTCAATAATTGATATAATTTTATCAATTGTTTTTTTGGAACCGCCTGTTTCTTGGATAGTTAGTGTGTGTAAATTTTCATTTTCAGTTAAATGAGCAAAATTCATCATATCTTTTATTTGTGATGATTCGCATCCGAGGCCAACAATAATCATACCTGCAAAATTAGGATGTGTTGCGTAACCTGATAAAGTTCTTCTCATATTCGTCATGGAAGGTCCGTCTTGTCCAATACCGCAACCAAAACTTTGAGGTAAAGCGATGACACCATCAACATTGGGGTAATTGACTAGTCCAACTTTGTTATAGTAAATTTCAACTGCCTTAGCTACAGTTGCACTACAATTTACTGACGACATTACCCCAATATAATTACGGGTAGCGATTTTGCCATTTTTTCTTCTGATACCTAAAAAAGTATCAATTTTATCTGTAGGGGGGAGTGTATGTACGTCTTTACCAAACGCATAGTCTTTATCAAAATTACCTACGCCAACGTTGTGAACATGGACATGTTCGCCTTTTAGAATCGGTTTTGTTGCAAATCCAAAGGTTTGTCCATAACGTTTGATTTGTGCTCCTTGTTCAATATTGCGAATAGCAATTTTATGACCTTCGGGTATGTTATTTAATACTACAAGTTCATTGGATAAACACGTTCCTTTGCTAATAGGAATTCTGGCTATAACAACGTCATCTTTCTCATTTAATTTAATTATAGGACTTATATTGCTCATTCATTACTTCTCTTTAATATGCACTGCTAATAGAGGTAAGATTATTCATATTTACATAATTGCACCCGGTTGCCATGGGACAAATTCAAGTGATCCATATCCAAATTTTTCACTTTTTGTTTTCTCACCAGAAGCGACAGCTAATATCTTTTCAAAAATACGTTTACCTGCTTGCTCCAATGTTTCTTGTCCTTCGGCTACATCACCACAATTAATATCCATATCTTCTTCTTGGCGCCGCCATAAAAAATTATTAGATGCAATTTTTATACACGGTGTCGGTTTTGAACCATAGGCTGACCCCCTCCCTGTGGTAAAACACATAATGTTTGCACCACCAGCAATTTGACCTGTACATGCAAATGCGTCATATCCTGGAGTGTCCATAAATACTAAACCTTTTGCGGTTACTGGTTCTGCATATTCATATACATCCATAAGATTTGTACTTCCTGCTTTACAAATAGCACCAAGCGATTTTTCAAGAATAGTTGTAAGTCCACCTTCTTTATTGCCTGCGGATGGATTGTTATTTAATTCTGCGTGGCATCTTTTGGCATAATCCTCCCACCATAAAATTCGATTAATAAGTTTTTCACCTACTTCTTTCGAGTCTGCTCGGCGAGTAAGGATATATTCAGCACCATAAATTTCAGGAGTTTCGGCGAGTATTGCTGTTCCACCTTGTTGTACAAGTAAATCAACAGCTACGCCAAGGGCTGGATTAGCAGAAATACCTGAGTAACTATCAGAACCACCACATTCAAGGGCTAAGACTAATTCCGATGCAGGTACCTCCTCTCTGGTGTATTGGTTTGCTTCATTTAACATGCTTTCAATAATAGAAATTCCCTTATCGAAAGTTTTTTGTGATCCACCAGTTTCTTGAATAGTCATATGTTGTAACATAGGACCTTCATTTAATTCTTTTACTTGGATAAGATCTTTGATTTGATTAGATTCACATCCAAGGCCAATTATTAAAATGCCAGCGAAATTTGGATGATTTGCATAACCACTCATTGTGCGTTGCATAATCTTCATCAAATCACCTTTCATATCCATGGCACAGCCAAAACTTTGTGGAAGCGCTACGATGCCATCTATATTTGGATAATCATCTAATCCTTTTGCTTTAAAGTGATCTTCAAGGCGGCGTGCAACTGTTGCACTGCAGTTAACCGATGTCAATATGCCGATATAGTTACGAGTTGCTACTTTTCCATTTTTACGCTTATAGCCCATGAAAGTCCTTTTTTCACTGGCTTTTGGGGTTTCATTTTTATCTGCACAAAAGTCATATTCATGTCCATAATCACCCATTTTTAGATTATGTAAATGTATGTGTTCTCCTGCTTGGATATTGCAAATTGCATAACCTATAATTTGATTATAGCGTTTGATTGGTTGATTTTTTTCAATATTGTGTAGTGCTATTTTATGGCCTTCTTTAATATCAGCTAATACTGAAATATTTTTTTCTTGAATTACATACCCTTTGGTTACCGGAAAACGAGCTATGGCAACATCATCATTAGGATGAAGTATAATTACTTTAGATACTTCGCTCATAATTTGCTCCTAAAACTAATTAATAATAAATTCTTATAAAATTTTTGAATCAGATAATAATTTTTTAAGTATTTTCTTTTTATCGGAAGTTAATGGCATTACTGGAGCTAAAACTTCAGTTGATATATTCACACCTGTTAGTTTGATTGCTTGTTTAATCACACCAAAGAAAGGGGTTTCAATGGCATAGATAGGCATCAATTTTGCTAATTGACGTTGTAATTTAAATGCTGTTTCATAATCTTTTTGTATGAACGCTTTATAAATTCCCTTAGTAATTTTAGGTGCAAAATTAAACGTTGCCGGAATACCACCATGACCACCTAAAATCAGCGTGTCTAGCATATATTCGTCAAAACCACTAAAGATGATAAAATCGGGTCGGAAAGAATGGACTTTGTTGATCACTTCTCGTGTATGGCTAATGTTATCAATAGTATCTTTTAGCCCGATGATATTTGGCAGATCCTTTGCCAACCGGGTAATTACATCAATACCAATGTCTTGACCAGTTAGTGCAGGAAAATTGTAAAGTAGGATCGGTATACTAATATTTTCAGCGACAGTTTTATAATGGTGATAAATTGCATCACTATTCAATAAGGCATAGTAAGGATTCACAACTAAAACAGCGTCCGCACCTATTTGAGCAGCATGTTGACCATATTCAATCGTTTCTTTGGTACTTGGGCTTGATATTCCAATCATAACGGGAATACGTTTATTGATATGCCTCACCGCAAATTCAGCGACTTCGAGCCTTAGTTTAGGTGGCATATGACAAAACTCACCACCGCTACCTAAAATCAAAACGCCATCCGCTTCATTTTTAATAAGATGATCTAATAGGTTGGCCATTCCTTTTTTATCTAGTTTTCCTTGTTTATTTACGATTGTCGGAACGGGAGGGAATATCCCTTTAAATTTTTCTATATTCATCTTTTCTCCTTGTTCACTGAGTAGAACATAATTTCTTTGTTGTGAACAAATTATTGGTGAAAAAATTTCGAATTGCAATCAATTAATACAAAAGAAAATTAATTTTGTGATCATTCTCTCATTGTAAAGATTATTTTTTTTGGAAGTTTATTTTTTCCGTATAATGAAATTAAGTTCTTTTCTGGGAATTTTTTAAAGTGTTATTAATTTAAGAGGTAAATATGATTTATTACATTCCACCCGTTAATTTATTAGGTAAAGGTTGCCTGTCTGAGTTAGGCGTACCAGTGAAAAAATTAAATTGCAAAAAAGCATTCGTTGTTAGTGATAAGTTTTTAATTGGTAATGGCGCTGTAGATAGAGTGGTTGATATCTTAAAAAAAGAGGGTATTGAATCAGTTATTTTTTATGATGTGAAACCAAATCCAACGGTTGCCAATGTTGAAAATGCATTAAAATTATGTCAAGAATCAGAGTGTGATTTTATTGTATCAATCGGTGGAGGTTCACCTCAAGATTGTGGTAAAGCCGTTGCTGTTTTGGCCACCAACGGTGGCAAAATTACCGATTATGAAGGGATGCATAAAAGTAAACAAAAATGTTTACCTATTGTGGCAATAGCAACCACTGCAGGTACTTCTGCTGAAGTTACCATTAATTATGTTATTACCGATGAAAGTAGACATGTAAAAATGATTATGGTCGATCCCAATACGCTGGCATCAATAACCGTTAGCGATCCTGATTTAATGATTTCCAAACCTGCCAATTTAACCGCTGCAACAGGTATGGATGCGTTAACTCATGCAATTGAAGCGGTAGTTGCTAAAGGTGCGATGGATGTTACTGATTCAACCGCATTATATGCCATAGCTCAAACTTTTAAATATTTAGCCAGAGCAGTTAAAAACGGTAATGACATTCAAGCCAGAGAACAGATGAGTTATGCCTGCTTTTTAAATGGTATCGCTTTTAGTAATGCTGGGCTAGGTAATGTGCATGCTATGGCACATCAATTAGGTGGGCTTTATGATTTACCTCATGGTGTTTGTAATGCGATGCTATTGTCGGTAGTCGAAAAAGAAAATGCTAAACATGCACCACAAAAATTTAGAGTGATTGCTGAAACAATCGGGTTTGATACAAAAGATAGAAGTGATCAAGAATGTGTTGATTATGTGATAAAAAGAATTGAAGATTTAGCGCAAGAAGTCGGTATTCCTAAATCATTAAAGGAATTGGGGGTTAATAATCCTGATTTTGAATTATTGGCGGAAAATTCAATGAAAGATGCCTGTGCTGGCGCCAATCCCGTATTTTTTGATAAACAAAAACTTATTGAGCTATTTAAACAGATCGCTTAATAACTTATTGAATAAAATAGTTAAAATAATATTGAATTATAATTATTCAATATTATTTTAAAACTTATTGGTTAACTGTTGGCAGGCTTTACGGACTAGCTCTGAGTATTTTTCGATTTTCTCTACCGGTAGCTGAAAAAGAACGCCGGAAATACTTATAGCCGCAATTGGTTCATGATTTTTATTAAATATCGGTGCTGCGATACAATGTACGCCTTTTACATCTTCCTGATTATCATAAGCCCAACCTTGCGACCGGATTTTAGCTAGCTCTTTTTTTAACTGTTTTTTGCTGGTTATAGTGGTATCGGTATATTTGGGCAATTTGTCTTCGGGTATCAGTTGATCGATTTTCTCATCAGGTAACCAAGCTATTAATGCTTTACCAATACCAGAACTATGTAATGGTAATTTTTTGCCAATCCAAGTACGAATACCAATAGCTTGGTCATTTTCAATTTTTGCAATATAGACAGAGTAAAGCCCATCAAGAACACCTAGATGACAGGTTAAGTTGGTCTGATCTCTTAATTTAGTCATCAATGGTTCTGCGATTTTTGTGATATCGAACTGTTCTAACGATTTGTCTCCCCATTCATGCAATTTTAGTCCAAGATAAAACTTATTTTGATCTTGACGTAAAATACCATGCATAACTAACGCATTAAGCAGTGTCGAAGTACTACTTTTAGGTAAATTAAGGTCTTGAAATATTTGACTAAAAGTTGCACCTTTATTTCCATCTAAATAATCACAAATGCGAACAATTTTATCCAAGGCTGGTACTAGAGTCTGAATATTTGGCATGAAATATCCTAATATAATAATGTAAGAAATTTATTTAGTTTATTGGTTCTAATTTATTAAAAAATCATTTTTTGAACGGTTATGTGTATCAAATATCTTATTTTTTACATTATATTCAAGTTATTTGATTTGGAAAAGAAAATAACTTCTATTATTTTTCTATCAACTCGATTTGAAAGGATAAATCCTTATCTTGCATCATGTTATCCATAGTTATATCATGGTTAATAGTGCTATATTAATTAAGGAATAAGTTATGTTAAAGTCAATAGATCCAACTACTACATCCGCTTGGAAGTCCCTTCAAGTTAGTTATCAGAAGCATTGCGATAAGACGATTGCTCAAATTCTAAAAGATGAACCTAAACGAGTTGAAAAGTTAAGTATTCCTTTTGAAGATGAGTTCTTGGTTGATCTGTCTAAAAACCGCATTACTGAGGAGACCTTAAAGCAACTTTATCAACTCGCTGACGAGTGTGATTTAAGCGGGGCTATTAATGCCATGTACAGTGGTGAAAAAATTAATCGGACCGAAAACCGAGCCGTTTTACATATTGCGCTTCGCAATGTATCAAATTCACCAATTTATGTTGATGGTAAAAATGTTATGGATGACGTCAATGCTGTGCTGGCGAAGATGGAATCCTTTAGTAAAAAAATTATTAGTGGTGAATGGAAAGGCTATACTGGTAAAGCGATTACTGATGTAGTTAATATCGGAATTGGAGGTTCAGATTTAGGACCAGTGATGATTACCGAAGCATTACGCCCTTATAAAAACCACCTAACTATGCACTTTGTTTCTAATGTCGATGGTACTCATATTGTTGAAGCTTTAAAAGGTTTAAATCCAGAAACAACGCTATTTTTAGTTGCATCGAAGACCTTTACAACTCAAGAAACTATGACTAATGCACAAACCGCTCGTCAATGGTTACTTGATGCTGCAAAAGATGATAAAGCTGTTGCGCTTCACTTTGTAGCTTTATCAACCAATGCCAAAGAAGTAGAAAAATTTGGTATTGATACTGCCAATATGTTTGAATTTTGGGATTGGGTTGGTGGTCGTTATTCTTCTTGGTCTGCAATCGGCTTATCAATTGTACTTTCAATTGGTTTTGAAAACTTTAAACAGTTTTTAGCTGGTGGACATGCGATGGATAAACATTTCCAAAGCACACCAATTGAAAAAAATATCCCAACATTACTTGCTTTAATTGGGATTTGGTACAATAACTTCTATGGTGCAGAAACCGAGGCAATTCTACCTTATGATCAATATATGCATCGCTTTGCAGCTTATTTTCAGCAAGGGAATATGGAATCAAATGGTAAAAGTGTTGATCGTAATGGCAACAAGACTACTTATACTACAGGTCCTATTATTTGGGGTGAACCTGGGACAAATGGTCAACATGCGTTTTATCAATTAATTCACCAAGGTACTAAACTTATTCCTTGTGATTTTATTGCACCGGCAATTAGTCATAATCCAGTTGGCGATCATCATCCTAAATTGCTTTCTAACTTTTTTGCTCAAACAGAAGCTTTAGCTTTTGGTAAGACTGCCCAACAAGTAGAACAAGAATTTCTTGCCGCTGGTAAAAAGCTTGATGAAGTTAAATCTATTGTTCCATTTAAAGTTTTTGAAGGCAATAAACCGACTAACTCTATTTTAGTGAAAAAAATCACACCGTACACTTTAGGCGCATTAGTGGCGATGTATGAGCACAAAATCTTCACGCAAGGCGTTATTTTAAATATCTTTAGCTTCGATCAGTGGGGGGTTGAATTGGGTAAACAGTTAGCTGGTCGCATTTTACCTGAACTTGCTGATGATAAACCAGTCAGCTCGCATGATGAATCAACCAACAGCTTGATTAATCAATACAAAAAATGGCGTTAAACGAATTATTTGAACTCTATGTTTGATTATTTTCAACAAAAAACCTTCAGTGAAAACTGAAGGTTTTTTTATGAGTAGTAACTTTGTGCGATGTTATTTTTTAACACGCATAATTGGTGTTTTACCTGCCTCAACTGAGCCGGATAACTTAGTTAATTCAACAACAGTTTCCATATTAGATATCACGACTGGTGTTAACACTGATTTGGCTTTACTTTCAAGTAAAGGCAGATCGATTTCGATGATAGTATCTCCAATTTTAACTTGTTGTCCTTCTTCGGCAACTCGTGTAAAACCTTCACCTTTTAATTCCACCGTATCTATACCGAAATGAACAAAAAGTTCGATACCTTCATCTGATTCAATAGCAAATGCATGATTGGTTTCAAAAATTTTACCAATTTTACCATTTAATGGTGCTACAATTTTATTACCAGAAGGTTTTATAGCAACACCATCACCAACGATTTTTTCTGCAAAAACTACATCTGGCACATCTTCGATCTTAACGATTTCACCACTAAGAGGTGCAATAATTTCGATGCTATTTTTGTTATCATCAGATACAAATTGCTTTATTTTATCGAATAAACCCATCATTGCCTCCTAACAAATTTGCTTTTCAGCAGTATATTTTTCAATTAAATCGGTTATTTCTTTAGCTGTTGCTTTTTCAAGAACAGTATCAGCAAATTTCTTCGCTTCTTCATAATTAGTATTACGAATTAATTTTTTGATTTTAGGAATTGATACTGCACTCATACTGAACTCATCAAGCCCCATACCTAGTAATAAAATTGTTGCTCTTTCATCACCAGCAAGCTCTCCACACATTCCTGTCCATTTACCTTCTTTGTGAGAAGCATCAATTACATTTTTAATCAATGTTAATACTGATGGTGAAAGTGGATTATAAAGATGTGAAATAAGCTCATTACCACGGTCAACAGCAAGTGTATATTGGGTTAAATCGTTAGTTCCAATACTGAAGAAATCAACTTCTTTAGCTAAATGTCTAGCAATAACCGCAGCGGCTGGTGTTTCGATCATCACACCAATTTCAATGCTTTTATCGAATGCTTTACCTTCAGATGTTAATTGTTCTTTAAGGATATTAATTTCAGATTTTAGAATACGAATTTCTTCTACCGAAATAATCATTGGGAACATAATACGCAATTTACCAAATGCAGAAGCGCGTAAGATTGCTCGTAACTGTGCATGTAGTATTTCTTTACGATCTAAACAGATACGAATTGCACGCCAACCTAAGAATGGATTTTCTTCTTTTGGTAAATGCATATATGGTACATCTTTGTCACCACCGATATCCATTGTACGAACAATAACTGATAGGCCATTAGTTGATTCAGCAACTTCTTTATATGCTTTGAATTGTTCATCTTCATTAGGATAAGCTTCACGATCCATGAATAAGAATTCTGTACGATAAAGCCCAACACCTTCATAACCATTACGATCTGCACCAGCAATATCACGAACAGTACCAATATTTGCACAAATTTCAACTTGATGACCATCAAGTGTAACAGCCGGCAGATCTTTTAATTTTGCTAACTCTTCTTTATCCGCAAGATATTTTGTTTGTACTTGTTTTAGTTTTTCTTGAGTTGCATGATCTGGATTAATGTAGATAGCATTGTTGATTGCATCTAAAATAACAAAATCACCTTGTTTGATTTCTTGTGTCGCATTAGATGTACCCACGATTGCTGGAATTTCTAATGAACGGGCCATGATTGATGTATGTGAAGTGCGCCCTCCGGCATCAGTGATGAAACCCAACACCATATCTAAATTTAATTGAGCAGTTTCAGATGGTGTTAAATCAGTTGCAACTAAAATACAAGGTTGGCTAATAGCACTTAGATCAACAATTTCGATGCCTAAAATATTTTTTAGCAGTCGTTTACCAATATCACGGATATCGGCAGCACGTTCTTTTAGATATTCATCATCTAAATTTTCTAACTCTTTTGCTTGGGTTTCAAATACAGATTGGACAGCTGCGTCAGCACTTGAGTGTTTACTTTTAATGCGTGAAATAACTTCTTGTTCAAGATCTTCATCTTCAAGAAGCATGATATGACCTTCAAAAATAGCAGCTTTATCCTCACCTAAAGTGGTTTTAGCTCGTTCCATGATCGCATGTAATTGTTCGCTTGATTTTTCACGTGCTTCTTTAAAACGATCAATTTCAGCGTCAATTTTGTTATCAAGAATTTGCCTATTATTTATAACAATAGGTTCTTCTTTTAATAATAGCGCTTTTGCAAAAGCGATACCTGGGGAAACAAGTATACCTGATACCATAACATTTAATCCTTATCTAATATTAAAACCGTTCAACGCTAACATGGGAGTATTATTCCAATTCAGGAATTAATTTTACTAAATGAGTTACTGCTTCTTTTTCATCTTCACCTTCGGCTGAAATAGTAATAGTTGTACCTTGAGTTAAGCCTAATGTTTGTAATTTGAATAAGCTTTTAGCACTTGCACTTTTTCCATTTGATGTGACAGTAATTTCAGAATTGAAGTTTTTAGCTTCCTTTACAAATTGTGCAGCAGGGCGGGTGTGAAGACCGTTCGATGCAGTAATGGTTACATCTTGCTTGTACATAATTATTTTACTCCCAAAAATATATTTGTTCATGCGACAATATAAATAAAAACAGCTTGAAAGGCTAGTAAGATTTCACGGATATGTGACAATTAGTCAATCTTATTAGCGATACTTTACAAAGTAAGCTGAAATATTTATTAATATCGGTAAATTCGAGTGACTCTATCACTACATTTTTTAAATTCAACCTGACCGTGAATTCCTCGTTTGATGTTTTCAAATACCATCTCTTCACTACCATCTAGTTGTGAGGCACGGATCTCGTCTCGGCAGAAAGCTTCAAACTTATCAAGTTCTTGTTCTCCATTGCCTAACTGATAATCTTTAGGTAAGTCTTGGCTGGTTATATACGTATTATTCTGTACATCAAGAACAATCACACCTTTATTTTTCAGCCATGAACTACAAGCAGTTAACGATATAACTATATATAGTGATGTTAAAATTAATCTAAAAATGTTCAAAATAATTCCTTTATAAAGCACAATAACCTGTTTATTATTTACAGCTAGGCACAAATTATATACTAATAATGAGTGAAAGTGCAGAGGGATGTATTTTCACTATTATTATAAACTAATAAGGTGGAGTTAATGACTAATACCAAGATTTATGACGAGCTTAATCGTCAACTTATCCAAAATAAAGTTGGCATAACTGCAGCCGAGTTACATGGATTCTTATCTGGCTTATTAGCTGGAGGAAATCATGACGAAAGTTGGAGAGTGTTAGTTCAAGACATGTTGAATGATGGGCAAAAAATAGCCGAACCTTTAAATAAGGAAGTGGAAGAATTATATCATACAACTAAACAACAATTTATTGATGAAGATTTTGAGTTCCAACTTCTACTTGGTGAGCAAGATTTGTTTACGCAAATTGACGATTTAGTGGGATGGGTAAATCATTTTTTATTGGGTATTGGTTTAGTTCAACCTAAACTTAATCGAGTTAAAGGTGATGTGGGTGAAGCAATATATGATCTAAGACAAATAGCTAAACTCGGTTATGATGAAGATGAAGATCAGCAAGAGCTGGGCTTTGCATTTGAAGAGATCAAAGAGTACGTTCGCATTACGGCGATGTTATGTTTTGATGAATTTAATGAACCCGATATCACACCAACACTTCACTAATATTCAAGATTACTGATTATTAAGGTAAACGCTATGATAGATATTCAGACCAAGACAGAACTGCTAGATCGGCGAAATAAATTATTGGCTCAGATGGAGCCAAATAGCATTGCCTTATTTTTTGCTTCACCAGAAGTTAAACGAAGTAATGATACCCACTACCCTTATAGACAAGATAGTGACTTTTGGTATTTTACTTTTTTTGCAGAGCCAGAAGCGCTTTTGGCAATAATTAAACAACAAGACGGTCAAGGACGATATATTTTATTTAATCGCAAGAAAGATCCTTTAGACGAAACATGGACTGGCTACCGCTTAGGCCAGCAAGAGGCATTAACAAAGATTTTAGTCGATGAGGCTTATCTTTTCGATGATATAGAGAGTGTTCTACCAAATTTAATAAATGGAAAAAAAGCAATTTATTATGCAGACCAACTATATGATTATGCTGACGAGATAATTAAGAAAGCAATCAATACATTACGGCAAGGTGCTCGATTCAAACTTTCTGCGCCGAGTACAGTTATTGATTGGCGACCAATTGTTCATGAAATGCGAATGTTTAAGTCTGAATATGAAATGGCTCTTTTACGTAAAGCGTGCGAAATCAGTGCTCAAGCACATATTCGGGCAATGCAAAAATGCCAGGCTAATTGGTATGAATATCAATTAGAAGCTGAAATATTACATGAGTTTGCATGGCATGGCGCTCGATGGCCGTCATATAATACTATTGTTGGCGGAGGTAATAATGGTTGTATATTGCATTATGAAAATAATAGCGACACGCTCAAAGATGGCGATTTAGTCTTAATTGATGCAGGTTGTGAATATCATTATTATGCAGGTGATATTACTCGAACATTTCCGATTAATGGTAAATTTAGTCAAGCACAACTCGAAATATATAACATTGTGTTAACTGCGCAATGTACAGCTATCAAATTATTGAAACCAGGCACCTCAATATCATTAGTTAATCAAAAAATTATTCGGATTATGGTTGAAGGATTAGTTAAGCTTGGAATTATGCAAGGTGATGTTGAAACATTGATTACAAACAAAGCTTATTTAGCATTCTATATGCATGGATTAGGTCACTGGTTAGGTATTGATGTGCATGATGTTGGCAGTGATCGTGATCGCATACTCGCTCCGGGTATGGTCTTAACCGTTGAGCCTGGACTTTATATTAATAAAGATGCTGATGTGCCAGAATGTTATAAAGGTATTGGGATTCGTATCGAAGATAATATTTTGGTTACCGAAGCTGGCAACGAAATTTTAACCTCAACGGTACCTAAACAACCGCAGGAAATTGAACTTTTAATGCAAAAGAATAGATAAACTATTTATCAACTAAGCACTAATTGAATTATAAAATTAGTGCTTTTTCAGTTTTTTATTCAATAATGGTTATTGATTGAGGAATGAGTGATTAATTGCTTCCTAAGCTAATTGAACTATCACGATTGAAAACAATTTTTATTTTGAGATCTTTTCCGGCAATCGGCTTATATTTCCACATTTTCATTGCTGAGATAACCGAGCGATTAAAAATATTATTAGGTTGGGCTTCAATAATCCTAATATTTTCAACACGGCCCTCACTAGTTACATCAAACATAGCAACAACATAACCTTCTAAGCGCATATCTAGTGCTCTTCGAGGATATTCTGGTCGATTACGACTAATTGGAGAGGGATTACTAGAATATTGTCGATTATCAGATACTTTAGGAGCTACTGAAGTATTTGCTATATTATCACTTATCACATCTTGTCTAACTTGTTGACGAGATGATTTTTGTGTCGGTGGTTTTTTCTTATTTGGTTTAGGTTTAACAATAACTGGTTTATCTGGCTCTGTTGCTGGTTTTTTTTGTTCTATTTCAGGTGTAGGTTCCGGAATCTTTTCTTCAACGACTTCTGGCTCTACGACTGGTTCTTCAATTGGTTTATTGTCAATGATTTCACTGTTTTCAGCACCTTTGATTTCAGGTGTTTCTTCAACCAATGATTGTTCCGGAGCTGCTAACTGAGTAAGGTCAATCATAACAGCTTTAATTGAATTATCACCTTCATCAACAACGATATTATTTGCAAACAGTGCAGAGCTGAACAATAATCCAAATAAAAATAAATGTGATATTACAGAGATCGATGTATATATATAGGCATCCTTTTGCTTATTAGAAGCAGGTGATTGCGGCTCTTTTTCGTTGTTGATATCTATATCAAAGTTGATCTTCATAACAGTAATTAATGTTCATTTAAGGTGTGTATTCTAAATGAAAATGCTTATCATTTGTAGTATTTTTTTAAATATGATTTAGCAATACTTGTTGCTTAAAAATATTTATCAGATAATAGTAAATAAATATCTCCCATTTGTAGTGGTTAGACTGATGAATAATCCATCGATAAAACAAATACTCGATCTAGTGCAAGATGATTTAGTTAAAGTTAATGAAGCAATACAAGCAGAACTTAGTTCTGATGTTGTACTAATTAATCAATTAGGGAATTACATCATTAGTAGTGGTGGAAAACGGATTCGCCCAGTTATTGCCTTGTTAATAGCTAAAGCGCTTAATTATCAGGGTGATAAACATATTATTACCGCAGCTTTTATCGAATTTATTCACACTGCAACTTTATTGCATGATGATGTTGTTGATGAATCTGATTTACGGCGAGGTAAATCAACCGCTAATGCGCTATTTGGTAATGCGGCAAGTGTCTTAGTTGGTGATTATATTTACACAAGATCTTTCCAAATGATGGTACGCACAGAATCATTCAAAGTATTGAAGATAATGTCAGAAGCAACAAATATTATTGCTGAAGGTGAAGTTCAACAGCTGATAAATTGTAATGATCCTGATATTACTAAAGAGCAATACCTACAAGTTATTTATCGCAAAACAGCAAGACTGTTTGAAGCAACATCGCATTCAGCAGCAGTATTAGCAGGAGCAACACCAGAGCAAGAATTTGCACTGCAAGAGTATGGAAAATACTTGGGAACCGCCTTTCAAATTATTGATGACTTATTAGATTATAGTGCGGATAGTAATCAAAAATTAGGTAAAAATTTGGGTGATGATCTCAATGAAGGTAAACCAACCTTACCATTATTGCATGCAATGCATCATGCTAATTCAGAAGATGCGACATTAATCCGTCAAGCTATCGAGCAAGGTAATGGCAGGCATTTATTAGATCATATTTTAAAAGTTATGCAGTCGTGTGGATCTCTTGAATTTACTTTAAAAACGGCTCAACAAGAGGCCAATAAAGCATTCAATGTTATTTCAATCTTACCTGATTCACCTTATAAAAAAGCGCTACAAGATCTGGCTTTACTATCAGTAAAAAGGGATAACTAAACGTGATGTGATATTGAAAAAATATTATTTATACGATTCGTTTAATAATAAAGCTTTTAGCGAAATATCGTAATAATCTTAAATTGATTTTACGTTGCTATGTAAACAAATTGCTTCCCTTAATATGCAATTACTTAAATCTAGGTAGTCATTATGCTCAAAAGATCTTGGCCTGTTTTTTTAATTTTTATTTCGATGATATCTGTGCAAGCAAGTGCTTCATTTGCTAAATACTTGTTTCCTGTACTAGGGCCTGAGGCGATGACAGCATGGCGGTTGTTTTTCTCAGCGATTTTATTGGTAATAATCTTTAAACCTTGGCGTAAAACTATTACTAAGTCAGCCATTAAATATATTATTCTGTATGGTGTCGCTATGGGATGTATGAATTTGGCTTTTTATAATGCCATATCTCGAATCCCCATAGGAATTGCTGTGGCAATAGAGTTAACTGGACCAATTATGGTTGCGATGTTTTCTGGACGCCGATTAACTGATTTTGTTTGGTTAGCTATTGCGATTATTGGATTGGTGATGTTGCTTCCTATTCATCAGGCTTCTAACGATTTGGATCCTATTGGTATATTACTAGCTTTATGTGCAGGAAGCTGTTGGGCTGGTTATATTGTTTTTGGGCGAAAAGCGGGTGAAATTTATGGTGCCTCAAGTGTTGCGGTAGGTTCGATTATTGCCTCAATATTACTCTTTCCTATTGGTGTATGGCACAGTGGTAGCACCATGTTTTCGATGGATCTGTTGCCTCTCGTTTTTGTCGTTTCATTATTGGCGTCTGCTATTCCATATGGCCTGGATATGATCGCTTTGCCACGATTACCCGCACAAACTTTTAGTACTTTGATGAGCCTGTCACCTGTATTTGCTGCGTTTTCTGGATTAATTGTTTTACACGAACAGTTAACTCATTATCAATGGATTGCTATTCTATTTATTATAGTTTCATCGATTGGTACTGTATTAACTATGCAGCGTCCAACTAAAATTAAAGCGCTAAATCGAGAAAATTGAGTTTATTGAAATACTATCGTGTAACTTTGCACGATAGTATTTTATTGAAAGAAAAGCGAAGTAAAATGTTATCTAGGTGGGAAGCCCATGCCTCCACCCATTAGACCTTTCATTTGGCGCATCATCTTCATCATGCCACCACCTTTCATCTTTTTCATCATTTTTTGCATATCTTCAAACTGCTTAAGCAGCTTGTTAACATCTTGCACTTGGGTACCTGAACCATTAGCAATACGGCGTTTGCGTGAGCCTTTGATGATTTCGGGGTTGGCTCGTTCTTTTAATGTCATCGAACCAATTATGGCTTCCATCTTGATGGTGATTTTATCATCCATCTGTGCTTTGATATGATCAGGAAGTTGACCAACGCCAGGTAGTTTAGCCAGCATAGCGCCCATTCCACCCATATTACGCATTTGTCGAAGTTGATCTTGGAAGTCATTAAAATCAAACTTATCGCCTTTTTTAAGTTTTTTGGCGATTTTCTCTGCCTTTTCACGATCAACATTACTCTGTAACTCTTCAATTAAAGAGAGTACATCACCCATCCCTAAAATGCGTGAAGCGATACGGTCAGGATAAAAAGGTTCTAATGCATCCGTCTTTTCACCCATCCCTAAGAATTTGATTGGTTTACCAGTAATATGACGAATCGATAACGCCGCACCGCCACGAGCATCACCATCCACCTTAGTTAAAATAACCCCGGTCAAAGGTAATGCGTCATTAAATGCTTTTGCCGTATTAGCAGCATCTTGCCCGGTCATGGCATCGACCACAAATAACGTTTCAATTGGATTGATTGCATCATGCAGTGCTTTGATTTCATCCATCATCTCGCTATCGACATGTAATCGACCAGCGGTATCGACAATAAGGACATCAAAAAATTGTAATTTAGCATGTGAAATTGCTTTGTTAACAATATCAATAGGTTTTTGATTGATATCTGACGGGAAGAACTCCACATCAATTGCTTTAGCTAGTGTTTCTAACTGTTTTATTGCCGCAGGGCGATAAACGTCGGCAGAGACAACTAACACTTTCTTTTTCTGTTTTTCTTTTAAAAATTTTGCTAGTTTTGCGACGCTGGTAGTTTTACCCGCACCTTGCAAACCTGCCATGAGAATGACGGCTGGAGGCTGGGTGGCTAAGTTAAGTGAACTATTAACTTCACCCATAGCTGTAGTAAGTTCTGCTTGAACGATTTTGATGAATTCTTGGCCTGGTGTTAGGCTTTTATTAACATCTAAACCAACAGCTTTTTGTTTAACTTGGTTAATAAATTCTCGTACCACAGGTAGGGCAACATCAGCCTCAAGTAATGCCATACGGACATCACGTAGTGCATCTTTGATATTATCTTCAGATAAGCGTCCACGCCCACTAATATTGCGAAATGTCTGTGATAAACGGTCAGTTAAATTCTCAAACATGCTAACTCTCAACAAATGAAAAAATTTTCAACTATCATATCAGAAAATTGGCAGAAGTCCCATGATCATAAATTTACCATGACTTGACACCAAATTTGGTTCCTGTTGAAATGAGATGCATAACAAGATGAAAGGAGAAATCATATATGGTAAAAGTTGTTAATACCAACAAAGCACCAGCAGCTATTGGCCCTTATGTTCAAGGTGTTGATTTGGGCAACATGTTATTTGCATCAGGTCAAATTCCAATTAATCCAGCTACAGGTGAGATGCCAAGTTGTGTCAAAGAGCAAGCTAAACAAAGTTTAGCGAATGTAAAAGCAATTGTTACTGAGGCAGGATATCAAGTTAAAAATATCGTTAAAACGACGATTTTTTTAGCCGATATGAATGATTTTGCGGATGTGAATAGTGTCTATGAGGCATTTTTTACAGAGAATCAGGCAACATTCCCTGCTCGTTCTTGTGTGCAAGTTGCTCGCATTCCTAAAGATGCGAAAGTTGAAATAGAAGTTATTGCGGTTAAATAATCGACTTATAATTGTTAGCACCGAAAGGTGCTAATGAAGTAAAAAAAGTTGAGGAACGGGGTTTTTGAGTTTTTTTTATTTAAAATCCCTTTTTTGACCATCTATTCTAACGTTTTATATCCAAATCAGTCTTTTAAACGGTCTATTTTATTATCCTAAAATTATTTATATTTAAACTATTATTTAGTGATTGATTGCCAATTAAGTTGGTGCAATAATCTACAATTATCCATTGATATTTACTGATTTAATTAGGTTGGGAAAATGTTTGAAAAAGTAGAGTCGTACGCAGGGGATCCAATATTATCATTAGTCGCTGAATTCAATAATGATAAGCGCGAAAACAAGACCAATTTGAGTATTGGTTATTATTATGATGAAAATAGTGTGGTTCCTCAATTATCGTGTATTAAAACGGCTCGTGACTATATTTATCATCATCAACAAGGCGCACAACTTTATTTGCCGATGAGTGGCTTACCGAGTTATTGTCAGGCAATCCAATCATTGCTTTTTGGTGAAGATAATCCTGCTTTTCAAACGAAGCGGATAGCCACTGTTCAGACATTAGGGGGATCAGGTGCGCTGAAAGTCGGTGCTGACTTTTTATATCGTTATTTCCCTAATTCTCAAGTTTGGGTTAGTGATCCAACTTGGGAGAATCATATTGCCATTTTTAATGGCGCAGGATTTAAGGTAAATAAATATCCTTATTTTGATCCTAAGACTTGTGGCGTGAATTTTGATGCGATGCTAGAAACACTTAATACCTTACCAGCTAAAAGTATTGTGTTATTGCATCCTTGCTGCCATAACCCAACTGGTGCAGAATTAACAAACCAACAATGGGACAAAGTGATTGATGTTTTACAAAACCGAGATCTCATTCCATTTATGGATATCGCTTACCAAGGTTTTGGCGAAAGTATCGAAAGTGATAGTTATGCAATAAAAAAAGTGGCTGAGCGAGGATTGTGTGGGTTTATCAGCAATTCGTTTTCTAAAACTTTTTCACTTTATGGTGAGCGAGTGGGCGGTTTATCCGTTTTATGTGATAATAACCAAGTGGCTAATCGAGTGTTTGGTCAATTACAAGCAACGGTTCGTCGAAATTATTCTAGTCCTGCCGCTTACGGTGCACAACTTGTATCATACGTATTAAATAATGCTGAACTTAAAGCTTTATGGTTTAAAGAAGTCGAATCAATGCGTAATCGTATTGTTATCATGCGCTCAACATTAGTCGATTTATTAAAAACAGCAGCACCTAAACAGAATTTTGACTACCTACTTAAACAAAGAGGTATGTTTAGTTACACCGGTTTTTCTAAAGAGCAAGTCGCACAACTAAAAGATGATTTCGCTGTTTATTTGGTGGGCAGCGGGAGAATGTGTGTGGCGGGTTTAAATCACCATAATATACATCGTGTAGCAGAAGCATTTGCCACAATCAAATCATAATGTGACTAACTAGAGGAGAATCACATGTTACGTAAAGTATTTATTTTATTGGTAAGTATCGCGATGACAACACTTGTAGTAGGTTGTAACACGGTTAAAGGTGTAGGTAAAGACGTGCAATCTGGCGGTAAAGCTATTACCAATACTGCCGAAGATGTTAGTGAAAAATTGTAAATAATAAATGGGTTTGCTTATAGCTTCTTAAAAGCAAACAAAACCATATGTATCGACTATTTATTTTAGCATTTTTACTTGTAGGGTGTGGTTCGTTGAACTTTCGAACTGCACCTTTAATCATGGATAATTGCCAGTATCAAAATCGTTCTGGTGTTGAATTTAAGTTAAACCAACTTGAATCCAATCTTACACAATATCCCCATATTTATCTTTCACAAAGTCGAGCTAGTCGACACTTACCCATGAGTTATGCTGGCTTAAAAGGCAAATTAACAGGTCAAACTTTTGAGCGAGATTATCCAAAAGAGACTTTTTGGCGTAGTACTAATATATTTGAAAGAGCATCAATGTATGATGATGGTTATGATGATCTTTACATTAGCGCCAAACAGAAAGAAGAACGCGATCGTAAAGCAAAGTTTGTTGTTAAAGAAGCTGTGTTAGAAACGTGTCAAATTGTTTATATTTCCATTGATTCTTTAGCTAAAGACAGTGATAATTCGTCATTAATTAAATTTAATGATTTATCTATTATTAATTAAGGATCTTTATATGACGGATAATCCAAAACTTAAAGGATTAGGTGGCTGGCTTATAGTTGTTGCAATATTCATCGTATTTACGCTTGTACTAAATCTATTCACTATTGGCTTTATTGTAATGACTTTGAAGTTCCATGGGAGTGATTTTATTAATCAAGTTTCTGACCAATATATTCCTAATATTAGTTGGATTTTATTTGTAGAAATAGGTCTAAACGCAATTTTAATTCTTTTTGCTATTTATTTGCTTTATCTTTTTTTTACTAAAAACTATAAATTTCCTTATTATATGCTAGGTTATCTAGTCACTTCATGTTCATTTCTTCTTTTGGACCAATATCTTTGTTATCATTATACTAAACTTCCGATCGAATCAAGAGAGATAGCTAAAACAGTAAAACAACTCATTTGGAGCGGTATTTGGGCTGCTTATATATTAAGATCAGAGCGAGTTGTAAATACCTTTGTTGAAGGACAATGTAAAAGTCATAACAATATAATTAATTAATTTATCATTTTATTATTTTAAGGAATTAAAATGCCATTAAATTTTGAATCATCTGTTAAAGGAAAAGTTAAAAAAGCAGTTATTCCTGTTGCTGGTCTTGGCACAAGAATGTTACCTGCAACCAAAGCGATTCCTAAAGAGATGTTACCTGTGGTTGATAAACCACTTATTCAGTATGTTGTCAAAGAGTGTATTGCGGCAGGGATAACTGAAATTATTTTTGTAACGCACTCGTCTAAAAATTCTATAGAAAATCACTTTGACACCAGTTTTGAGCTTGAAGCTATGCTTGAGGCCCGAGTTAAACGTCAACTTTTGCAAGAAGTACAAGGGATTCTGCCAAAAAACGTGACGATTACTAGTGTTCGCCAAGGATTAGCAAAAGGACTTGGTCATGCTGTACTTTGTGCTTATCCTTTAGTTGGTGATGAGCCTTTTGCTGTAGTATTACCGGATGTGATTATTGATGAGTATGATAGTGATCTTGCTCAAGATAATTTAGCGGCGATGATTAATAATTATCATAACACTAAACATAGCCAAATCATGGTCGAACCTGTACCAAAAGATCTTGTTTCATCTTATGGTATTGTTGACTGCCGTGGTGAAGAGTTATCAGCTGGTAATATAGCGCAAATGTATAGTGTAGTTGAAAAACCGTCAATAGAAGAAGCTCCATCTAACCAATCAGTTGTTGGGCGTTACGTTTTATCTGAAAAAATTTGGCCACTTTTAGCTAAAACGCCTTTAGGTGCTGGAGGTGAAATTCAATTGACTGATGCAATTGCGATGTTACTTGATGAAGATCGAGTGGATGCATACTGTATTAAAGGCCGAAGCCACGACTGTGGAAATAAATTGGGTTATGTACAAACTTTTGTACAATACGCAATGCGTCACAAAAGTTTGGGTGATGATGTTAAAGCATGGTTAAAAACCATTTAATTTTGTTTTTCCGCTGATATAAAAAGACGCCAATTGGCGTCTTTTTGTTAATTAAATTAAACTGAAAATTATCTTTATTGTTAAACTTCAGACTGTTCATTATCCAAAGTCACATTAGGATCATTATAAATATCCATATTCATTAATCCGACTTCATGATCGGTTGCTATTGCAGCGGTCATTGATCCAGAAACATTAGCTAACGTTCTAGCCATATCAATGATTGGATCGACGGCTAACACCATACCAATTAATGGGAAGTATTCAGCCATACCCATGCCTGAAAGTACGACAGTTGCTGCAACTGTTGCAGTGCCTGGAATACCAGCGATACCAATTGATCCGATAACTACCACAATGACTAGCATTATATAGAATTGAATATCAGTATTAATACCCACCATATGAGCAACCATAACCGCAAGTAAGGCTGGGAAAAAGCCAGCGCAGCCATTCATTCCCATTGTACTTCCGAGTGAGCCAACTAGATTCGCTGTACCTGTATTGACGCCCATTCTGACGGTCAATGTTGAGATCGTCATCGGTAATGTACCAACAGATGAGCGGCTAGTGAAAGCAAGTAACCATGTGCCAAGTGCTTTTTTGATAAATACGATAGGTGAAATTCCATGAAGCATGACAATCACAATATGCACAACAAGCATTATTATGGTTGCAAGGTAAATCGCTAATACAAAGCTTGATACATCAATAATTGCTGGGATACCGTTTGAAATAATTGTACGAGCAAGTAAAGCAATCACCGCATAAGGCATATATTTAATAACCGTCATGGCAATTGACATGATAATTTTATAAAGTGCTTCAATAAAGGTTTTAAAAAGAGCAATAGGTTGTGGATTCTTTTTTTCCATTCGGTTTGCGGCAAGTCCCATCAATGCTGAAAAGATAACTAAGCCTACAATATTCTCTTTTACCATAGAGCCGATGATATTACTTGGAATAAGATTCACGAAAGTGTCAATAATATTGGTATATTGTTTGGCGGTAGCCGTTTTGGCTGATGCTGAACTCAACTCACCTAATGATAATAAATTTGCTAAAATAATACCGACAATACAAGCGATGGCTGTAGTGAATAGTAACCAAAAAATTCCTCTGAATGCTATTTTCGGCAAATTGTCTTTACCAGAAAAATCAATAATCACTTTTACAATTGAGACAAAAATTAATGGAATCACTAACATGCGTATGAAGGCAATAAAGGCACGACCAAACAAACCATACCATGTTGCTGTTTCTTGCATCCAAACAGTTGAACTTTCTGGAAAACCGGCTGCAGCTTGAATACCTAAACCAATAACAGCACCAAGCACCAATCCGACTAACATTCTAATGGAAAAATTAACTTTTTTGGTTTGCATCGGTCGCATGACGGCAAAAAAGCAAAGCAGTAATAAACCAATCCCGATTAAAGTTTGATAATGGGTGATGGATAAGAACTTTTCGAAAAAAGTGCCCTGAAAAATGGCATCTGACATGTTTACCCCCAGCTTTTGGATAAAATTGAATTAATTTTTAATAATCTTTTATGGTTTGGATTAAAACCAAACCACATATTTTGAATTTTAATAATTTTGCAAATATTTGAAATATTTCAATACTATTTAGCAATGCCCCCAGCGATATTTAAAATATCCCATGGTCTTGAAAAAGGTGGTGCATATAAAAAATCCATCATGGCTAATTCATCAATTTTCATATTAGCCCAAATAGCGGTGGCTAAACTATTCGTTCTTAATACAGCACCACTGCCCCCAGCAATCTGTCCACCTAATAAAATACGAGTTTCGGCGTGATAAATAAGTTTAGCTGTGACGCTAGTTTGCCCTTCAACATAGTTACTATGATTTTTATCTTTAACTACTACTGTTTTGTATGGGATACCGGCTTTAATAGCTTGTTGTTCGGTTAGTCCTGTTCGACCGGCTTCAATATCAAATACTCTTAATGCTGATGTCCCAAGGGTTCCTGGGAATTGATTGTTACCGCCTGCTAAATTGTCACCAACAATTTTACCTAATTTGTTCGCTCCGGTCGCTAATGGAATATAAGTCATTGATTGGCTAACGCGATGATGAAGCGCGACACAGTCGCCTGCAGCATAAATATCAGCTATGTTAGTTTGTCCATAATTATCAGCGACAATTGCACCATTACTAAGAGTTTCAATATTGAGGTGTTTATAAACTTCGCTATTAGGCTTTACTCCTGTGGCAATAATGACAATGTCGGCGGGATATTTAGCTTTATCGGTGATAACATGAGTAACTTTTTGTTCACCTTCAAAGCCTTGTACTTGCTCTTGTAGATGTAAATCACAATGTTGTTTTAGATTTTCTTCAATTATCTCAGTAAGTTCTGGATCGAAGGCATCGGTCAATACTCTATCATCTAATTGAATTAATTTTACATTTTTATTCAATTTTACTAACGATTCAGTGATTTCTAGCCCGATATAGCCGGCACCAATGACCACGACATTACTATTTTGGTTTAAAGCTTTTTTTATTGCCAGACCATCATACATATCGCGTAAAGTGAAAATATTTTCCAGTTGTCTATTTTCTAAAGGTGGAATTATTGGTATCGCCCCAACGGCAATGAGTAACTTATCATAATCATCGTCAAAGCAATTATTGTTTTTGATATCTTTGACGGTGACTTTTTTTAAATTAGGATCAATAGCGATAACTTCATGTAATGTTTTGATTTCAATGCCATCTTTAGCAAATTGTTCTGGCGTTCTGGATATCATTTCATTTTCATCGCCAAAATGATTGCCAATAAAATAAGGTAATCCACAAGCTCCAAATGAAACTATATCTGATTTTTCATAGATACAAATTGTCGCATTGGGGTCCCTTCTTTTGGCTTTTGCAGCAGCACTTGCTCCAGCTGCTTGAGCGCCAATGATGATTATTTTCATCGATAATTCTCCTTTGAGCGCAGATAATTTTTAACTATCATCCTAACACAGGTTATCATTTAGGTTAAATTAGTTGGTTATTTAGCTTTAATCGTAATCAATTTATGGTCAGTAGATAATATTTGGGATAGCGAGTTATCGTTAAAATAAGTTTTAATTAATCAAAAAAAGTTGAGGAACGGGGTTTTTGAAGTATATTTTTGATTAATTCCACCTGTAATGGCGTATCGTTTAAGGCTGGAATGTAATAAAACTGTTTACCACCAGCATTTAAAAATATTTCTCTGTTTTGCTCATCAATTTCATAAAGTGTTTCAATGCAATCCGCCGAAAAACCCGGGCAGATAACATGGACATGTTTGGTCCCGGTTTTAGCTAGGTTTTCTAATATATCGCTGGTGTTTGGTTCAACCCATTTCCCTTTACCAAATTTTGATTGATAAGCCATTTTGATTGGTAAGTCGATACCATTATCTTGGCATTTTTTTATCAATAACTTGGTTGTTAACTGGCATCTTTGCACATAGTCATCTTGCCGCTTATCAATATAGCGTTGAGGTATGCCATGATAGGAAAGAAGCAATACATCAGGTTGTCCTTGCGTTGAAAAAGCTTGTTGCACTTGTGAATAAAGCGCATCGATATAACTTTCGTCATCTGCATAATCACGAATATAGTTAATCTTGAACGCACAATCACGAATAAGTTGCTTAACTTTATCTAATACCGCCTGAGTTGTAGTTGTAGAATATTGTGGAAATAACGGTAATAGTGTTATTTTTTCACATGATTTTAAATTATTTAGTGCGGATTGTAAGCTCGGTTCACCATAGGTCATGGCTAATTCGCATTGTATATCCGGTAATGCTTGTTGTAATTGATTCATCAAGCGTTTACTGTAATGGAGTAATGGTGATTCCTCATTTATCCATATTTTCTGATAATGGTTAATGATGTAGGGAACGCGTTTAGGTAATACTAGGTATTTTAGTATTGGATACCAAATAAAAGCAGGAAGATCGACAACATGACGATCGAGTAAAAACTCTGTTAAGTAAGAGCGTATTGCCTCTGGCGTTGCAGCACTTGGCGTACCTAAATTAACAATTAATACTCCCTGTTTGTTTTTCATCGGTTATCCTTATATGGTTCAAGATAGTGATGGATAACCTTAAGTAGGCGATTTAGTGCTCCTTGGTTTCTTTTTAATACTTGATATGCGTTTTCGCCGATTTGCTGACAACGATTGTCGTCATTCAATAAGCTGTTTACAGTTGAATAGAGTGAATCAGCTGTGCTGTCACATATCAACATACCATTAGCTTCAATTAACTGTTCACAAATCACTTTAAAGTTAAAAAAGTATTTACCGCTAATAATTGGAATATGGTGTAGTGCCGGTTCTAATGGATTGTGACCACCATGTTCAATTAAGCTACCGCCAACAAAAGCGATATTAGCTAAACCATAAAGTTCTAATAGTTCTCCCATGGTGTCGCCCAAAATCACTTGCGTCTGATCTGTTGGGATTTGCTTCGTGCTTCGTTTGATATAATTTAACTTATTATCGGAAATTAGTTCTTCAACAGTTTTAAAACGTTCTGGATGACGCGGAACTAAGATAAGTAATAAGTTAGAGTGATTTTTTAGTAGTCGTTGAAATGCTGATAAAATGATTTCATCTTCACCTGAATGTGTGCTCGCTGCTATAAGAACTGGTCGATGTAATTGCCATTGCTGTTTTAATTGCGCAAGACTTTGTTTATCAGTTAGTTCAATATCAAATTTAATACTACCGGTTACGGTTAAATGCTCTTTTGGCAAACCTAACGATAAAAATCGCTCTCCATCTTGTTCGTTTTGAGCGGCGACTGTGCTGATTTTAGTTAATAGTTTACTAATCGCTTTTCCTAATTTGTGATACCTATTGGCTGAACGTTCAGATAATCGCGCATTAGCAATAATTAATGGGATTTTTTTGTTATGGCATTGGCTAATTAAGTTTGGCCAAAGCTCGGTTTCCATGATTATGAATAATTTAGGTTTAACTGCTTTTAGAAAACGATGTATTGCACAGGGCAAATCATAAGGTAAATAGACATGGCTAACGCTATCTTTGAGTAGCGTCTTAACTTGTTTAGAGCCAGTAGGTGTCATTGTTGTAACGGTAATTGGTAACTGCGGATATTGTTTTTGAAGTGTTTTTATCAATGGAATTGCTGCGAGTGTTTCGCCGACAGATACCGCGTGAACTAAAATTCCACCTGATTTGACTTTATTTTTACAAAATCCATAGCGTTCTAACCAACGCTTACGATAATCTGGTGCTTTGCGACTGCGCCAAAGCAGTCTAAACCAGACAAGCGGTTGGATTAAATAAAGTAAAATCGTATATAAAATATTCATGATTACTCATTAGTTAGATTGAAAAAGTGTTCTCGGTAATAAAGTAATTCAGCGATTGAGTCGCGAATATCATCTAACGCTTGGTGAGAACTCTGTTTACTGATACCTTTTAATATTTCAGGTTTCCAGCGTCTGGCTAATTCTTTAATCGTACTGACATCTAAATAACGGTAATGAAAATACTTTTCTAGATTTGGCATATAATTGAACAGAAAACGTCGGTCTTGACCAATCGTATTACCACAGATTGGTGAACAGTTTTCGGGAACCCATTGTTTTAAAAACGCAAGAGTTTGTTGTTCAGCTTGTTGTTCGGTAACCGTACTTTGACGAACACGATCGATTAATCCTGACTTGCCATGCGTTTTTTGATTCCAATCATCCATAAGCGCAAGTTGTTCATCTGTTTGATGAATGGCAATGACTGGACCTTCAGCGAGAATATTTAAATTAGAATCAGTTACAATAGTTGCGATTTCGATAATGCGATCGCTATTTGGATTGAGGCCTGTCATCTCCAGATCAATCCATATCAGATTATTTGATAGAGTAGTCATAATTTGTGGTATAAATTTTCTTTTTAATGCTTAGTAGTGTAGCATAAGTACTAAACTGTTTGACCAAAAAAATTAGCAACCGTGGCAAAAAATCAACTTTCAAAAAATCAAAAAAGGCGTATGGCCGCTAAGCATCAACAACGTTTAGAAACTAAGATGGATGAAAATCTATCAAATTTCTCTGCGCCTCGTGATGGGGTGGTGGTAAGTAGGTTTGGCAAATCAGCGGATGTTGAAGATAATGCTGGGATTATTTATCGATGTAGTATTCGCCGTACTTTACCGTCATTAGTGACGGGGGATAAAGTATTGTGGCGTGAGAGTTTGGAACCGAATACTAATGGTATTATTGAAGCAGTTCATCCTCGTCATTCCGAGTTAGTACGGCCTGATTTTTATGATGGAGTTAAGCCTGTTGCAGCAAATGTCGATCAAATTGTTATTATTTCAGCCGTTTTACCTGAATTATCGTTTAATATCATCGATCGGTATTTAGTCGCTTGTGAGGCGACGAAAATTAAACCTATTATCGTATTGAATAAAATTGATTTACTTGATGAGCAAAAAAAACAAGAAATTGAGCAACAGTTTCTTATTTACACTAAAATTGGTTATCAGGTTTTATTTGTTTCATGTCAGTCACAACAAGGTATTGAACCTTTACAGAAGGTTTTAGATGGTAAAATTTCTATTTTAGTTGGTCAATCAGGTGTCGGTAAATCCAGTATCATCAATTTACTATTGCCTCACAACCAAGCTACGCTAACCGGTGAAGTATCTGAAATATCTGGGCTTGGCCAACATACCACAACTTCAACTCGGCTTTATCATTTACCAAATGGTGGGGATATTATTGATTCACCAGGAATTCGTGAGTTTGGTTTATGGCATTTAGAGCCAGAGCAAGTTATTGCTGGTTTTGTTGAATTTGATGATTATTTAGGAGGTTGCCAATTTCGTGATTGTAATCACTTAGATACACCGGGATGTTTACTCCAGAAAGCTGTTGCACAAGGCGCGATTGCACCATCAAGGTTAGATAATTACCATCGAATATTACAGTCAATGCGCGAAGTCAAAGCGAAAACCAATAAAAGTTATAAATAGTTGCTTTTGGTTAGAAAGTTTTATTTTTGAACTGTTGAGGCTTATTGCTCACAACATGACTTGTGAGCAATAAAATGAAATTTAAGATCTATGATTTTTTAGTGCAAAACCAATTGCAATATAAGCAAAGCCTTGGAAAACTAAATCTATACCTAAAAACATTCCTAATACCCAAACGCTATCATATGGCCAGCCTGCCATTAACATAAGTCCTAAAATGATGTTAATCACCCCAGAAAAGACGACCCATCCCCAACGAGGTATGTTGCGGTTGCTCATTGCAGCAAAAATTTGAGTAAATCCACTAATCGTCAATAATAAAGAAATTAATAATGTTAATGCGCTTGAGACCGCGATCGGTTGGAAAAACGACATAGCGCCAATGAAGATATATAAAATCCCCATGATTGCCCATAAAGCAGTTTGGCCAAATCCTTTGATGTTAAAAGAGTGGATTACTTGGATAATCCCTGCGATAAAAAGGAGTGAACCGATAAAATAAACAGAAAAAACGGTGGCTATGAATTGATACCCTAATGCCAAGCAACCGAGAATAATTAAAACTATACCAATAATAATAAACCAATTTGATTTTTGTTTAAAACTTTGAATAGTGTTTTCATTAGCTATCATATTTATTTCCTGTTGTTAATGTAATGTATTAAATGAACACCATCTTTCTGAGTTAATCTTGACTCATATGAAAAAGGGAAGTGTACATAGCTGATAAAAAATACTTAGTGAAAACTCGGACGATTTACTTTCACTAAGTATAATATTTAATCAATATAATAAAATCAATTTTGATATTAAATTTTATCTTTCAGTGCTTCATCTAAAGTTGAATAAAACATTAATTTATTTGATACAGGTACAATTCTCGCCCGAGCTAAGGTTTTTAATGGTTGGAATTGCAATTCGCAAATAGATAGATCAACTGACTCTGGTAATTCATCAATAAAATGGATAAGTGCATTTAAGCCTCCTGCATCTAGGATAGGTACCGCATCCCATTGTAAAACAATATGTTGATAACCATTGATTTTTTGGTATAACTCTAAAAACGTCCGTTCAGCAGCCGCAAAGAATAATGGACCATTAATTCTTAGCACTAACGTCTTTTCATTGCTTTGGTTCAATTCGACCAAACGAGTCATACTAGCAATACGACGCATAAACAGTATTGAGGCTAATACAATTCCAAGCGTAATAGCGATTACCATGTCGAATAATACGGTAAGGGACATGCAAATAAGCATGATCATGATATCGTCTTTAGGTGCGCATTTAATAATGTAGATAACGCGTTGAATGGCACTCATATTCCATGCAACAATTAATAATAATGCTGCCATAGCTGATAATGGAATAAATGATAAAAGTGGGGCAAAACAGATAAGTGCCAATAATACGATTAATGAATGCAATACGGCGGCAATTGGCGATGTTGCGCCCGCTTTGACATTTGCCGCTGAACGCGCAATAGCCGCTGTTGCTGAAATGCCACCAAAAAATGGCGCAATGATATTTCCTAAACCTTGGCCAATCAGTTCGCTATTTGAATGATGTTTGGTATGGGTCATTTCATCTAATACAACTGCGCATAGTAGTGATTCAATCGCACATAACATAGCCATCGTTAATGAGATTGGAATTAAAGCGGTTATTGTTGACCAATCCCATGTGAAACTTGCATGTTCCCATGGTAAGATAAACTCTGGTAAAACAGGCGGAATACCATGACCAACAGTGTTATCGGCTAATGTATAAGTGAATCGTGAACCGATTGTTTCGATTTGATAGCCAAATTCATTGAATACTAACATGGTTAATATGCCAGCAATTAAAGCCGGTAAATGGCCAGATATTTTTACTCGAAATTTTGGCCACATGATTAAAACAATCAGTGTAACTAAGCCAACAAAGGTATCTGCGATATTAATGGTTGGAAAAGCTTTAACTAGTTCAATAACTTTATTAACATAATTTTCTGGCATGTGTTCTAGCGTTAAGCCAAAAAAATCTTTTATCTGCATGGTGGCGATGGTTATTGCAATACCAGAAGTAAAACCTAGCACCACTGGTAGAGGAATGTATTCGATTAATCGACCTAAACGAATTACACCCATCAATATTAAAAAAATGCCTGAAAGTAGAGTGGCAATTAATAGACCTGATAAGCCAAATTGTATGGAAACAGGATATAGAATGACCACAAACGCCGCAGTTGGGCCGGAAACACTAAAACGTGATCCTCCAGTGAGAGCTATCACGAAGCCTGCTATAATTGCGGTATAGAGGCCATGTTGAGGGGCAACACCACTTGCAATAGCTAAAGCCATAGCAAGTGGGATAGCAATAATGCCAACCGTTATTCCGGCAATTAAATCTTTAAGAAAACGAGTTGTGTTGTAAGGAGTATTTATGCATGCAGATATAAACGCACAGCTTATTTTAATACCAGAAAGGCCATATAATTTCATTATGTTTTAAAGCAGTTAAATGAGTTATAAAAAGTAGCTAATAAGATAATCTTTTTTTAAAAAATTGAAAGAGTATTCTAAAAATAATTGTATGATTTTCAGTTAAATTATGTGATTAATGGTATAAAATGCTTTAAAAGCACGCTCTTGTTATTTTGCTCTTATATTATTAGGTAGGAGTCATTATGTCTTTTATAAAACAATCTTTTTTTATCCAATTTTTAATCTTAGTCATCAGTTTACTGATGTTTTCACCATTAAGTTTTGCAGAAATGATAACATCAGGTTCAAAGACCGCGTATCAGTATGATAAACAACAGACTCCTGCACCAGATGGATATCAAGCATTTTATATTGATCATATTGGTCGGCATGGTTCACGTTATATTAGTAAACCTAAATATGAAGATATTGCTTATAACGTATTAATTTTAGCTGATAAAAATAATCAATTAACCGAAATGGGAAAATCATTATTAAGGCAAATTATTCGTATTAAAGCATTGAATAAAAATCATTATGGTCAGCTTACTGATCTTGGTCGAAAAGATATTAGTTTAATTAGTCAACGCATGTTAGCCAATAACCCAACGGTTTTTAAAGGACAAAAAATCGAAGTGATATCATCAACCTCACCAAGAGCTAAAGAAACAGCAGAAATTTTTATTAAAACATTTAAAAATAACTATTCTGATATCAATATTTATCAACAACCAGAAGATCAACAAACTCTATTACGTTTTTTTGAATATTCTCCGACTTATAAAGAATATAAAAAGAGTAAAAGTGTTAAAAATGCCTTAAAATCGCTAGAAAATTCGACTAAAACAGTAGAGATGAGTCAAAATGTTGCAAGTTTGATATTTACTCAAGGCTTTTGTAATGAGTTGAATAATGGGATTTCTTTACCTGAAAAATCTTCAATTAAAACAGCAGATTTTGTCATTGCAGTTTATCAACTTTACCAGGAGTTATTATCATTTTCTCCTGAAATTTTAGCTGATAACCATCTTGATTTTAGCCTTTATTTCACTAAAAATCAGTTATCATGGTTTGACACGGTAGTCACTTCTAAAAATTTTTTACAAATTGGTCCAGCGTTTGATGCGAATGGTATCCAGATTAAAATTGCTGCGCCATTATTGTTGGATATGTTAAAAACAGCTGATAAGGCAATAACTGATAAAAATATTGATGTTAATTTACGGTTTGCTCATGCTGAAACTATTTCGCCATTAGCAACATTGCTTGAACTTGAAGGCACTTATACTGCTGTTAACTCAGTCGCGGATTATCCATTCGTTTGGCAAGCAGAAAAAATTATTCCTATGGGCGCTAATATTCAATGGATTTTTTACCAAAGCAATCAACCCCATCAACCCATTTTAATCAAAGTGATGTTAAATGAAAGAGAAGTGCATTTACCATTGAAAACCGATAATTATCCGTACTACCGTTGGGACGAGGTAAAACAGTTTTATAAAAATAAGCTGAGTAAACTAGGTTTTACTGATAATAACGCATCTTTAGAATGGCTAAATAAAGTAAAATAATTTTTAAACTTGTAGCCAAAAAGTTACGGGTCCATCGTTAATAAGAGAAACCTGCATGTCAGCGGCAAATTGTCCAGTTTGTGTCTCAATTTGTTGCTGACATTGTCTAACAAAAAATTGATAAAGTTCATTAGCTTTATCGGGTGGAGCACCTTTTGTGAAACTTGGGCGCATACCTTTTTGAGTATCAGCGGCCAGGGTGAATTGAGAAACAACCAACAATTTTCCATTTATTTGCTGAACATTGAGATTCATTTTGTCATTAATATCACTGAAAATACGATAGCCGAGTACTTTTTCACTCAAGCGTATTGCTTTTTGCTCGTTGTCATCTTGTTCAACACCGAGTAAAACAAGTAATCCCTGATCGATTTGACCAATAATTTGATTATCAACAGAAACCGATGCTTGTTTTACACGTTGGATTAAGGCAATCATAATTTATATTATTCCAGTTAAGATTGGGGCTTTAATAGCGCTTTTTGTTGTTTATTATAGTCAGCGAGTGTTGCTGCAAATTCGGCGCCAAACAAAACAATACACCATGAGCAGTAGATCCAAACTAACATAATGGGAATTGAGGAAACTACCCCATAAATAAGTTGATAAGTCGGAAAAGAAGTAACATACAGCGCAAAAGCACGTTTACCAATTTCGAATAATATTGCTGCAACTAACGCACCAATTGCTGCTTCTTTAAATGGAATTGATTCAGTTGGAATAATGCTGTAGAGCAACCAAAATCCAACAACCGATATGATAAATGGTAAAGTACTTAGTAGGAGATCACCACTAGCAGCATTCGATAACCATTTTAGGGAAAATATATAAGAACTTACTGCAACACTTGAGCCAACTAAAATAGGACCTAATGTTAAAATTGTCCAATACATGGTTAAGTTATACATGAATGAACGTTTACGTTTGGTTTGCCAGATACGGTTTAGTGCATTATTAATAGAATTAATAAGTAGTAATGATGTTACTATTAAACCGATAATTCCGATAAATGTCATTTTTTTTGTATTGGCAATAAATTGTTCTAGGTAATTTTGAATGGTGTCACTTGCAGTAGGGACAAGATTGCTATAAATGAGCTGTTTTAATGATTGGCTAACTTCATTAAACATAGGAAACGCAGAAAGTAAAGAAAACACAACAGTTATTAATGGGACTAATGCAAGTATTGTCGTATAAGCTAGTTCTGCCGAGGATGAGGTTAAACGATCATGATTTATACGAGACCATAACATTACCAAAAAGGTCTGTATATGCTTAAGTATATTCATAATATATCTTATTTAATTAGAAATAATACAGTTATTAATTCCATTCGTTTTTAAAGTGTTTAATGCTTTTTGCACATCACCTTTATTTGTATAAGGCCCAACGGTAACTCGATATAACTGCTGACTTAAAGATATGTTACCACTAATACCGGTCATTGCCAAAGATGCTTTTAATGTATCTGCATTTGTTTTATCTTTAAAAGCACCACATTGTAGTAACCATTTATTATTATCATTACTTGATGATATAGTCGATGTGGTCGTGGTGTTATTCATAAAGCTATCTAATATTTGTTGCCGTTCACTTGCCATTTTATTTGAGTTGCTACTAGCATTTGGTGTTTCCAATTCTTTAAGGTAAGTCCAGCGTTCTTGTGGTTTTTCCGGCAGGGTTATTGCTGGAGATTCAGTTTTGACTTTTGGTTTTTCAACTGGTTTTTCAGAAGAATTGGTTGAAAGATAATATAGAATAGAAGAAAACAAAATAATAATGATGATTGCAAGGAATATCATTAAAGATGGGAATAATCGTGACTTATTTTTTTTAGCTTTTCCTTTTGATTGGCTCTTTTTTCTTACATAATCACGCTGAACCACAATACGCTCTCTTTTCTTTTATTCACATAAATTTAAATAATAGTATATAAATAAAAAAAGTGGCTTACACCACTTTTTTTTAATTTTCTTTAACTCTATTGTCAACAGATTAGAAAATTAAGCTAATGCTTTAATCTGTTTAATTAAATTCGCTTTATGACGTGCTGCTTTGTTTTTGTGGATTAGACCACGAGCCGCTTGACGGTCAACAACTGCTTGCATGTCTTTGAATGCTACTTCAGCTGTTTGTTTATCACCAGCTGCTACAGCTGCGTAAACTTTTTTAATATAAGTACGCATCATTGAACGGTTACTAGCATTATGTTTACGGCGTTTTTCGGACTGAACCGCACGCTTCTTAGCTGATTTGATATTAGCCAAAGTCAACTCCCAAGTTTAGATAAAAAATACATATTAATAAGGCGGGGAAATATGCCTGATTTTCTTTCTATTGTCAATGCTGTTACATAAAAAAATTTCCTATATAGTATAAATTACTAATTTCTACTAAATGTTTACTATATAACCGATAATGGATGTAACCTAAAAAGAAATTTTATGTTAGAATAGCAAAAATTTTATTGTTTTTATATTTAAAAGAGGAAGTCTCATGTCTATCATTAGAATGCAAGATCTTGATCTAAAAGGGAAACGTTTATTTATTCGCTCAGATCTTAATGTGCCGGTCAAAAATGGTAAGGTTACTTCTGATGCTCGAATTAAAGCATCATTACCGACTATTGAAGAAGCCATTAAAAAAGGCGCTAAAGTAATGGTTACTTCTCATATTGGCCGTCCTACTGAAGGCGAATATAACCCTGAGTTCTCTCTACAACCAGTGGTTGATTATTTAAAAGAACATGTTTCTTTCCCTGTTCGTCTAGTAAAAGATTATCTTAACGGTGTTGACGTTAAAGAAGGCGAACTAGTTGTTCTTGAAAACGTACGTTTTAATGTAGGCGAAGGTAAAGATGATGAAACTTTATCTAAAAAATATGCAGCACTTTGTGATATCTATGTAATGGATGCATTTGGTACTGCTCACCGTGCTCAAGCTTCAACTCATGGAGCTGGTAAATTTGCGCCAGTTGCTTGTGCCGGTCCATTATTAGCAGCTGAACTTGATGCTTTAGGTAAAGCGTTAGATAATCCAGCTCGTCCAATGGTTGCGATTGTTGCTGGTTCTAAAGTATCAACAAAATTGACTGTTCTTGATTCTTTATCAAAAATCGCTGACCAAATTATTGTTGGTGGTGGTATTGCAAATACATTTATCGCAGCTGAAGGCTATAATGTGGGTAAATCACTTTATGAAGCTGATTTAATTCCTGAAGCAAAAAAATTAATGGCTAATTGTCATATTCCAGTTCCTACAGATGTTCGTGTAGCAACAGAATTTAGTGAAACTGCAACAGCTACTGAAAAATCAGTTGCCGATGTAAAAGAGAATGAACAAATTCTTGATTTAGGTGATAAATCAGCTGAAGCATTAGCAGACATTATCAAAAAAGCCAAAACTATATTATGGAATGGCCCTGTTGGCGTATTTGAGTTCCCTAATTTCCGTCGTGGTACCGAGATTGTTGCTAAAGCAATTGCTGACAGCCAAGGTTTCTCAATCGCAGGTGGTGGTGATACATTAGCTGCAATTGATTTATTTGGTATTGAAGATAAAATCTCTTATATTTCAACTGGTGGTGGTGCCTTCCTAGAGTTTGTAGAAGGTAAAAAACTTCCTGCTGTTGCAATGCTAGAAGAGAGAGCAAAAGCGTAATAATTTTCTATATGAAGGATGAGCCAATCACTCATCCTTTAATTTTTATATAAATAAATCTATAGGTATTAAAATGGCTACAAAGATTTCTGATGTCGTTAAACCTGGTGTTGTAACCGGTGATGATGTTCAAAAAGTGTTTCAAGTTGCTCGTGAAAATAATTTTGCATTACCAGCTGTTAACTGTGTTGACACTAATACAATTAATGCAGTAATCGAAACTGCGGCTAAAGTTGGTTCTGCTGTTATCGTTCAATTCTCTAATGGTGGTGCTCAATTCATCGCAGGTAAAGGATTGAAATTAGATGGGCAAGAAACTGCTGTTTTAGGTGCAATTTCTGGCGCTAAACATGTTCACCTTATGGCTGAAAAATATGGTGTGCCAGTTATCGTTCATACCGACCACTGTGCTAAAAAACTTCTTCCATGGGTTGATGGATTACTTGACGCAGGTGAAGCTCACTTTGCTAAAACGGGTAAACCTCTATTCTCTTCTCACATGATCGATCTTTCAGAAGAATCTTTAAAAGATAATATTGATATTTGTTGTCAATATCTTGCTCGTATGTCAGCAATGAAAATGACATTAGAATTAGAGCTTGGTTGTACTGGTGGTGAAGAAGATGGTGTTGACAATAGCCATATGGATAGTTCAGCACTTTATACTCAACCTGAAGATGTTGCTTATGCTTATGAACGTTTAAGTGCAATTAGCCCACGTTTCACTATCGCAGCTTCATTCGGTAACGTTCATGGTGTTTATAAGCCAGGTAATGTTAAATTAACACCAAAAATTTTAGATAACTCTCAAAAATATGTATCTGAGAAATTCAATTTACCAGCTAAATCATTGAACTTTGTGTTCCATGGTGGTTCTGGTTCTACTCCTGAAGAAATTGCAGAAGCAGTAAGTTACGGTGTTGTTAAAATGAACATCGATACTGATACGCAATGGGCAAACTGGGCTGGTGTTTTAGAATATTACAAAGCAAATGAAGCTTATCTTCAAGGTCAATTAGGTAACCCTGAAGGCGTTGATGCTCCAAATAAAAAATATTATGATCCACGCGTATGGTTACGTAAAGGTCAAGAATCTTTAGTTGCTCGTTTAGAACTTGCATTTAAAGAACTTAATGCGATCGACGTACTTTAATATCATTTATTATTATATAAAAGCAGGTCTATTCCTGCTTTTATTTTATCCGCTAATAAAAAGTCTTGCATTTTTGTATTAGTTGTAGGATAATTTCGCCCTCATTTAACTTAGGGGAGCTGTCTATTGATTAATAGAAGCGTTTGCACCCGAGAAAAAGGAAACTAAAATGGCAAAAAAAGTACAAGCCTACATCAAGTTGCAAGTTGCAGCTGGTGCAGCAAATCCTAGTCCACCAGTTGGTCCAGCACTTGGTCAACATGGTGTTAACATCATGGAATTCTGTAAAGCATTTAACGCTAAAACAGAAAGCATGGAAAAAGGTCTACCTATTCCTGTTGTTATTACAGTATATTCTGACCGTTCATTTACTTTTGTAACTAAGACTCCTCCTGCGGCTGTATTATTAAAGAAAGCAGCTAAAATCAAGTCTGGTTCTGGTGAGCCTAATAAGAAAAAAGTAGGTAAAGTAACAAGCGCTCAAATTCGTGAAATCGCTGAATTGAAAGCTGCTGATATGAATGGTGCAACTATTGAAACGATGATGCGTTCTATTGAAGGTACTGCTCGTTCAATGGGCTTGGAAGTGGAGGGTTAATTCATGGCTAAATTATCTAAGAAAGCTAAACTTATCCGCGAAAAAGTAAACGCGACTAAACAATATGAAATCAATGAAGCAATCGCTTTATTAAAAGAATTTGCTACTGCTAAATTTACTGAAAGCGTTGATGTTGCAGTTAATTTAGGTATTGATTCACGTAAATCAGATCAAAATGTGCGTGGTGCTATCGTTCTTCCTCACGGTACCGGACGTAGTGTACGTGTTGCTGTATTTACTCAAGGTGCAAACGCTGATGCCGCTAAAGAAGCTGGTGCTGAATTAGTTGGTATGGATGATCTAGCGGATCAAATCAAAAAAGGCGAAATGGACTTTGATGTTGTTATTGCATCTCCAGACGCTATGCGTGTTGTTGGTCAATTAGGTCAAATTTTAGGGCCACGTGGTTTAATGCCAAACCCTAAAGTTGGTACTGTAACACCTAACGTTGCTGAAGCAGTGAAAAACGCTAAAGCTGGTCAAATCCGTTACCGTAATGATAAAAATGGTATTATCCATACTACTATCGGTAAAGCTGATTTCGATGCAGATAAGCTTAAAGAGAATTTAGAAGCATTACTTGTTGCATTAAAACGTGCAAAACCAGCATCTTCAAAAGGTGTATTTGTGAAGAAAGTTAGTCTTTCTACTACAATGGGCGCTGGTGTTGCTATCGACCAAGCAACTTTAAATGCATCTGTTTAATTAATTGTTAAACAAAGAATCGGTTGGTGTCTGGCCTTAACCAGACCCCGTCCAAGACCGTAGGTGTAATTGATATTTAATTACTTAATCTTCCTACGTAGACGGTGACAGAACCTGATAAGATATAATACAGGCATTCTGCTCATCGTGATTGTGCTAACTACATTTGTAGTTAGTTTAAATAATTCTAGGCTTTGCCTAGTTTAATCCAGGAGCAATACCAATGGCACTAAATCTTCAAAATAAACAAGAAATTGTTGCTGAAGTTAATGAAATCGCCAAAGGTGCGCTATCTGCAGTTGTAGCTGACTCTCGTGGCGTAACTGTAGAAAACATGACTGCATTACGTAAATCTGCTCGTGAAGCTGGTGTTTATATGCGTGTTGTTCGTAACACCTTATTACGCCGTGTTGTTGAGGGAACTCAATACGAGTGCTTAAAAGATTCGTTTGTTGGTCCAACTCTAATTGCATTTTCAAATGAGCACCCAGGTGCTGCTGCGCGTATTTTTAAAGCGTTTGCAAAAGAAAATGATAATTTTGAGATTAAAGCCGCAGCCTTTGAAGGTGAGTTAATTACTGCAGCGAACATTGATCGCTTAGCAACATTACCTACTTATGAAGAAGCATTAGCTCGCTTGATGTCAACCATGAAAGAAGCCGCAGCTGGCAAATTGGTTCGTACTCTTGCAGCGGTTCGCGATCAAAAACAAGCTGCTTAATAGCGCTGTGATTGTGAATTTTATTAATTAAAAAAATGTAAATTTGGGAAACTATATTATGTCTATCACTAAAGAACAAATTTTAGATGCAGTTGCAGAAATGTCTGTAATGGATGTTGTTGAACTTGTATCAATGATGGAAGAAAAATTTGGCGTTTCTGCAGCAGCAGCTGTAGCAGTTGCAGCAGCTGGTCCAGCTGAATCAGCTGAAGAAAAATCTGAATTTGATGTAATCTTAAAAGATGTTGGCGCTAACAAAGTAGCTGTTATCAAAGCAGTTCGTGGTGCAACTGGCCTAGGCTTAAAAGAAGCAAAAGACCTTGTTGAATCAGCTCCAGCAACAGTTAAAGAAGGTGTTAGCAAAGCTGACGCAGATGAACTTAAAAAGGCACTTGAAGAATCTGGTGCAGTTGTCGAACTTAAGTAAGTTTATCAATAGCAAGCTAAACGGCTGGGGGTTTTATACCTCCAGCCTTTTTGCGCTGTAATAAGTCAAATAATTTTATTTGAAGATTATCAATAAAAAGTAATAAAGAAATAATATATTTATTAAGCCTAATCAATTGATATTTATAGATATTTTCGATGAGGTGTCAGGCGTTATCATTTCGTAGTACCCTGATGAATATTTAATCATGCTAAAATAGCAGATAAGCAAGTTGAGGAACTAATGGTTTACTCTTATACCGAGAAAAAACGAATTCGTAAGAATTTTGGTAAGCGTCCACAAGTCTTGGATATACCGTATCTTCTTTCTATTCAACTTGATTCGTTCCAGAAGTTTATTGAGCAAGACCCAGAAGGTCAATATGGTTTAGAAGCCGCATTCCGTTCAATATTTCCGATAAAAAGTTATAGTGGTAGCGCTGAGTTACAATACGTAAGCTTTAAAATGGGCGAACCTGTGTTTGATGTAAAAGAATGTCAAATCAGAGGGATCACTTACTCAGCACCATTGCGCGTTAAATTACGTTTAGTTATTTATGATAAAGATGCGCCAGAAGGAACAGTTAAAGATATTAAAGAGCAAGACGTCTATATGGGCGAAATCCCTTTAATGACGGACAATGGTACTTTTGTGATTAACGGTACTGAACGTGTTATCGTTTCACAATTACATCGTAGTCCAGGTGTGTTCTTTGACAGTGATAAAGGTAAAACGCACTCTTCTGGTAAAGTTTTATATAATGCTCGGATTATTCCTTATCGTGGCTCTTGGCTTGATTTCGAATTTGATCCAAAAGATAATCTTTTTGCTCGTATCGACCGTCGTCGTAAACTTCCAGCAACAATTATTTTACGTGCGTTAGGTTATGAAACTGAAGAAATTTTAGATATGTTCTTCGAAAAAACTATTTTCGAAGTAGGCAAATCAAAATTAAAAATGGAGCTTGTGCCAGAGCGTTTACGTGGTGAAACAGCGCTATTTGATATCGAATCTAAAGGCAAAGTTTACGCAGAAAAAGGTCGTCGTATTACAGCTCGTCATATTCGTGAGCTTGAAAAAGATAAAGTAACTAAAATCGACGTTCCAGTTGAATATATTGTAAATAAAGTTTTAGCAAAAAATTATGTTGATGAAGAAACTGGTGAGGTTATTGCTTTTGCCAATACACCAATTTCTTTAGAACTATTACTTGAATTAACCAATGCTGGTTATAAGAAAATTGAAACATTATTCACTAATGATTTAGATCATGGACCATTTATTTCTGAAACATTAAATGTTGATTCAACACGTGATCGATTAGGTGCATTAGTTGAAATTTATCGAATGATGCGTCCAGGCGAGCCACCAACAAAAGAAGCAGCCGAAGCGTTATTTGATAATCTATTCTTCTCCGACGAACGTTATGACTTATCAGCGGTAGGTCGTATGAAGTTCAATCGTTCTTTAGGACGAGACGATATTGAAGGCGAAAGCGTCTTAACAAAAGCTGATATCGTTGATGTAATGAAGAAATTAATCAGCATCCGTAATGGTCATGGTGAAGTTGATGATATCGATCACTTAGGCAATCGTCGTATCCGTAGTGTTGGTGAAATGGCTGAAAACCAATTCCGTATTGGTTTAGTTCGTGTTGAACGAGCTGTAAAAGAGCGTCTATCTTTAGGTGATCTTGATTCATTAATGCCACAAGATATGATCAATGCTAAACCAATTTCAGCGGCAATTCGTGAGTTCTTTGGTTCTAGCCAATTATCTCAGTTTATGGATCAAAACAATCCATTATCTGAAATTACTCACAAACGTCGTATTTCTGCATTAGGTCCAGGTGGTTTAACTCGTGAACGTGCAGGCTTTGAAGTGCGTGACGTACATCCTACACATTATGGTCGTGTATGTCCGATTGAAACGCCGGAAGGTCCAAACATCGGTTTAATTAACTCATTAGCGGTTTATTCACGTACCAATGAGTATGGATTCTTAGAAACGCCATATCGTCGAGTGATTGACGGTGTTGTGACTGATGAGATTAACTATTTATCAGCAATCGATGAAAGTGAGTTTGTTATAGCTCAGGCTAACTCAAATCTTGATGACGATGGTCGCTTTAAAGAAGATTTAGTGACTTGCCGTTTAAATGGTGAATCTGGTTTATATAGCCCGGAACAAGTTCATTATATGGACGTATCAACACAACAAATCGTTTCTGTTGGTGCTTCATTAATCCCATTCCTTGAGCATGATGATGCGAACCGTGCCTTGATGGGTGCGAACATGCAACGTCAAGCTGTACCAACATTAAAAGCAGAAAAACCTTTTGTTGGTACTGGTATGGAACGTGCGGTTGCGGTTGACTCAGGTGTAACTGCGGTTGCTCGTCGTGGCGGTACAGTACAATATGTTGATGCTTCACGTATTGTTATTAACGTTAACGATGATGAAATGTATGCCGGTGAAACAGGTATTGATATTTACAACTTAACTAAATATACCCGTTCTAACCAAAATACTTGTATTAACCAAATTCCATGCGTGGAATTAGGTGAAAAGGTTGAGCGTGGCGATGTACTTGCAGATGGTCCATCAACGGATTTAGGTGAGTTAGCACTTGGTCAAAATATGCGCGTGGCATTTATGCCATGGAACGGTTATAACTTTGAGGATTCTATTTTAGTCTCTGAAAAAGTGGTACAAGATGATCGTTTCACTTCGATTCATATTCAAGAACTATCTTGTGTATCTCGTGATACTAAACTTGGTGCCGAAGAAATTACTGCTGATATTCCAAATGTGGGTGAAGCAGCACTTTCTAAACTTGATGAGTCTGGTATTGTTTATATCGGCGCTGAAGTAAAAGGTGGTGATATTCTTGTTGGTAAAGTAACGCCTAAAGGCGAAACGCAATTAACACCAGAAGAGAAATTACTACGTGCTATTTTCGGTGAAAAAGCATCTGATGTTAAAGATACTTCATTACGTGTACCAAATGGTGTTTCAGGTACGGTTATTGATGTGCAAGTCTTCACTCGTGATGGTGTACAAAAAGACAAACGTGCACTTGAAATTGAAGAGATGCAACTCAAGCAAGTAAGAAAAGACTTAACTGAAGAACTTAAAATTTTAGAAGCAGCATTGTTTGCTCGTATCCGTGATGTATTAATTTCTGGTGGTATTAAAGCAGACAAATTAGATGCTTTACCACGTGAAAAATGGTTAACCATTGGTATTTCTAATGAAAGTAAGCAAGCTCAATTAGAACAACTTGCTGAACAACATGATGAAATCAAAGCTGAATTTAATAAGAAGCTTGAAGCTAAAAGAATGAAGATTACTCAAGGTGATGATTTACAACCTGGAGTTCTCAAAATTGTTAAAGTTTACTTAGCAGTTAAACGTCAAATTCAGCCTGGTGATAAGATGGCGGGTCGTCATGGTAACAAAGGGGTTATCTCTAAAATCAACCCAATTGAAGATATGCCATATGATGATAAAGGACGTCCAGTTGATATCGTATTGAATCCACTTGGTGTTCCGTCTCGTATGAATATCGGTCAGATTTTAGAAACTCACTTAGGTATGGCGGCAAAAGGTATTGGTCAGAAGATCGATGCAATGCTAAAAGAACAGCAAGAGTTAGCTAAATTACGTGATTTCATTCAGAAAGCTTATGACCTTGGTTTAGGGGCAGCACAGAAAGTCAATGTTGCTGAATTTACTGACCAAGAAGTGATGACATTGGCACAAAATTTACGTAATGGTATGCCTCTTGCAACGCCAGTCTTTGATGGTGCAAAAGAGCAAGAAATTAAAGCATTACTTGAACTTGGTGATTTGCCAACGTCAGGTCAAATTACATTGTTTGATGGTCGTACAGGTGAGCAATTTGAACGTCCAGTAACTGTAGGTTACATGTATATGCTGAAATTGAATCACTTAGTTGATGATAAGATGCATGCGCGTTCTACAGGTTCATATAGTCTGGTTACACAACAACCATTGGGTGGTAAAGCTCAATTTGGTGGTCAACGTTTCGGTGAGATGGAAGTATGGGCACTTGAAGCATATGGTGCTGCTTATACTCTACAAGAAATGTTAACTGTTAAATCAGATGATGTGAATGGTCGTACTAAGATGTATAAAAATATTGTAGATGGTGATCATCGTATGGAGCCTGCGATTCCAGAATCATTTAATGTATTATTAAAAGAGATTCGTTCGTTAGGTATTAATATCGAGTTAGATGAAGAGTAATCTTAACTAACTGAAATGATTTCTATTTATAGGGATAACTTATCAGCAATGATAAGTTATCTAATTGGTTTAACTCCATAGGAGTCAATTGTGAAAGACTTACTAAAGTTTCTAAAAGCACAAACTAAAACTGAAGATTTTGATGCTATCAAGATAGGCCTTGCTTCTCCTGATATGATTCGTTCATGGTCTTTTGGTGAAGTTAAAAAACCTGAAACAATTAACTATCGTACGTTCAAACCGGAACGTGACGGATTGTTTTGTGCACGTATTTTTGGACCAGTAAAAGATTATGAATGTTTATGTGGAAAATATAAACGTTTAAAACACCGTGGTGTAATTTGTGAAAAATGTGGTGTTGAAGTTACTCAAGCTAAAGTACGTCGTGAGCGTATGGGGCATATTGAGCTTGCATCACCTACTGCACATATCTGGTTTTTAAAATCATTACCATCACGTATTGGTCTATTATTAGATATGCCACTTCGTGACATTGAACGTGTGCTTTATTTTGAATCATTTATGGTTCTTGACGGCGGAATGACAAACTTAGAACGCGGTCAAATTTTAACAGAAGAACAATATTTAGATGCGTTAGAAGAGTTTGGTGATGAATTCGATGCTCGTATGGGTGCCGAAGCAATTCAAGAATTACTACGTAATATCGATGTGCAAGCTGAATGTGAAGCACTACGTGATGAGCTTGAAACTACCAATTCTGAAACTAAGCGTAAAAAACTGACTAAACGTATTAAGATTATTGAAGCATTCATTCAATCAGAAAATAAACCAGAATGGATGATCTTAAACGTATTACCTGTGTTGCCACCCGATTTACGCCCATTAGTACCACTAGATGGCGGACGTTTTGCAACATCAGATTTGAACGATCTATATCGTCGAGTGATTAACCGTAATAACCGTTTAAAACGTTTATTAGATTTGGCAGCGCCAGATATCATCGTACGTAACGAAAAACGTATGTTACAAGAATCTGTTGACGCATTACTTGATAATGGTCGTCGTGGCCGTGCAATTACCGGTTCTAACAAACGTCCATTAAAATCACTTGCCGATATGATTAAAGGTAAGCAAGGTCGTTTCCGTCAAAACTTATTAGGTAAACGTGTTGACTACTCTGGTCGTTCAGTAATCACTGTAGGTCCATACTTACGATTACATCAATGTGGTTTACCGAAGAAAATGGCACTTGAACTATTCAAACCATTTATTTACGGTAAATTAGAGCGTCGTGGTTATGCAACTACCATTAAAGCAGCCAAGAAAATGGTTGAACGTGAAGATGCAATTGTTTGGGATATCTTAGATGAAGTTATCCGTGAGCATCCGGTATTACTAAACCGTGCACCAACACTTCACCGATTAGGTATTCAGGCATTTGAACCTATCCTAATTGAAGGTAAAGCGATCCAATTACATCCATTAGTTTGTGCGGCATTCAATGCTGACTTCGATGGTGACCAAATGGCGGTTCACGTACCATTAACGTTAGAAGCTCAATTAGAAGCGCGTGCGTTAATGATGTCAACCAATAACATTCTTTCGCCTGCGAGTGGTGAACCTATCATTGTTCCTTCTCAGGACGTGGTATTAGGTCTTTACTACATGACTCGTGATAAAGTCAATGCGAAAGGTGAAGGCATGATTTTAACCGGACCTAAAGAAGCAGAAAAACTGTATCGCTTAGGTCTTGTTGAGCTACATGCTAAAGTTAAAGTACGTATTACTGAAAGCCACCGTAATAGTATTGGTGAGTGGGAAGATACAACTTCTGTGGTTGATACTACAGTTGGTCGTGCTATCTTATGGTTAATTATGCCTAAAGGTATGAGCTTCTCTGTCATCAATCAACCACTTGGTAAAAAGGCGATTTCACGAATTTTAAATATTTGTTATCGCCAATTAGGCATGAAAGAAACTGTTATCTTGGCTGACCAAGTAATGTATACCGGATTTGCTTATGCAGCACGTTCTGGTGTATCGGTTGGTATTGATGATATGGAAATTCCAGCTAAAAAATTACAAATCATCAATGAAGCTGAAATTGAAGTTGCTGAAATTCAAGAACAGTTCCAATCAGGTTTAGTTACCGCTGGTGAACGTTATAACAAAGTTATCGATATCTGGGCAGCAGCCAATGAACGTGTTGCTAAAGCGATGATGGATAACTTATCAACTGAAAAAGTGATCAATCATGAAGGTAAAGAAGAAGTTCAATCTTCATTTAACAGCATCTATATGATGGCCGACTCTGGTGCGCGGGGTTCTGCCGCTCAGATTCGTCAGTTAGCAGGTATGCGTGGATTGATGGCAAAACCGGATGGTTCAATCATCGAAACACCAATTACGGCAAACTTCCGTGAAGGGTTAAACGTTCTTCAGTACTTTATCTCGACCCATGGTGCGCGTAAAGGTCTTGCCGATACCGCATTAAAAACTGCGAACTCAGGTTACTTAACTCGCCGTTTAGTTGACGTAGCTCAAGATCTAGTCGTTATTGAAGATGACTGTGGTACGTTAGAAGGTGTAGTGATGACACCAGTTATCGAAGGTGGAGATGTTAAAGAGCCACTTCGTGAACGTGTATTAGGTCGTGTAACCGCGGAAGATGTATTAAAACCAGGTAGTGCGGATATTTTAATTCCTCGTAATACGCTACTTGATGAAAACTATTGTGATTTACTTGAAGAAGAATCTGTCGATAGCGTTAAAGTTCGTTCAGTTGTTTCGTGTGATACTGACTTTGGTGTTTGTGCGAAATGTTATGGTCGTGACTTAGCCCGTGGTCACCTAGTAAATAAAGGTGAAGCAATCGGTGTTATCGCTGCTCAATCAATCGGTGAGCCAGGTACACAGTTAACCATGCGTACGTTCCATATCGGTGGTGCGGCATCACGAGCAGCAGCAGAATCAAGTGTTCAAGTTAAAAACAAAGGTAGCATCAAATTATCTAATGCTAAATTTGTAACTAACCCAGATAAGAAACTGGTTATTACATCTCGTAATGCTGAATTAACGATTATCGATGAATTAGGTCGAATGAAAGAAACTTATAAAGTTCCTTATGGTTCGATTCTAACTAAAGGTAATGGTGCAGCGGTTGATGCTGGTGAAACAGTTGCTAACTGGGATCCACATACCATGCCAGTTATCTCTGAAGCGAAAGGCTTTGTTAAATTTGTTGATATGGTTGATGGTCAAACTATCACCCGTCAAACTGACGAATTAACAGGTTTATCATCAATTGTTATTTTAGATGTCGCTGAACGAACAGGTGTTGGTAAAGATTTACGTCCAGCAATCAAGATTGTTGATGCTAAAGGTAAAGATATTTATGTTGCAGGTACAGAGATGCTTGCTCAATATTTCTTACCAGGTAAAGCATTAGTACAATTAGAAGATGGTGCTGAAATCAATGTGGGTGATACACTTGCACGTATTCCACAAGCATCGGTTGGTACTAAAGATATTACCGGTGGTTTACCACGTGTTGCTGACTTATTTGAAGCACGTAAACCTAAAGAGCCAGCAATTCTTGCTGAAATCGATGGTATTATCTCGTTTGGTAAAGAAACCAAAGGTAAACGTCGCTTAATTATCACTCCACTAGATGGTAGTGATCCATATGAAGAGATGATTCCAAAATGGCGTCAACTCAACGTATTTGAAGGCGAACAAGTTGGACGTGGTGATGTGATTTCTGACGGTCCAGAATCTGCACATGACATTTTACGTTTACGTGGTGTTAATGCTGTGACACGTTACATCGTTAACGAAGTTCAAGAAGTTTATCGCTTACAAGGTGTAAAAATCAATGATAAACATATTGAAGTTATTGTTCGTCAGATGTTACGTAAAGCGACAGTTATTCATCCGGGTGGTTCTCGTTTACTTGACGGCGAACAACTTGAAGTTTCACGCTTGAAGATTATTAATCGTGAGCTTGAGGCACAAGGTAAAGAGCCAATTGTTTACTTGCATGATTTGCTTGGTATTACTAAAGCATCACTTACTACTGAATCATTTATTTCTGCGGCATCGTTCCAAGAAACGACTCGCGTATTAACTGAAGCAGCAGTTGCTGGTAAAAATGATGAGCTTCGTGGCTTGAAAGAAAACGTTATTGTTGGTCGCTTAATTCCAGCTGGTACTGGTTATGCTTATCATAAAGAGCGTTTGCGTAAACGTACAATGCCTATTGATGATGAAATTCAACCAACTGTTTCAGCTGAAGAAGCAACAGCTAACTTAGCAGAATTACTCAATTCTGCAGAAGAAAATCAATAGTCAGTAGGACTAAGTTATTAAAATAGCACGTGTAAGCACGTGCTATTTTTTTATGTGTATTTAAAAAAAGGAGTTTTGATATGTATATTGTCATGAACCGATTTAAAGTAAAACGAGGTAGTGAAGAGGCTTTTATTGAAATATGGCGTAATCGTGATACCCATTTAAAAGAGATGAAAGGCTTTAATCGTTTTTATTTTTTAAAAGGGAAAACTGAGGAAAATTATACGTTATTTTCATCATTTGCCGAATGGGAATCAAAAGCCGATTTCGACGCTTGGGTAAACTCAGAACAATTCAAACATACACATCGTAATACCGGAAATAGACCAAATAATAACGATATTTACTATGAGCCGGCACAGTTAGAATGCTTTGAAAGTGTATTATAAATAATTATCAAATAATAAACCGCTTATTATAAATTGGTAAAATCTACCTAAATCATCATTAATAAAAGTTTTATGATCAAGAATAAAAATAAGCGGTATATTTTTTATGCGTAAATTAGGATTATACATAGCATGCATTATAAAAATGGCTATAATAATATTGAGTAAATTATCTTAAACGGTGTGGATTAAGGCGATATTAATTTGCAATATAGCCAATTCAATATTAGTGAGTCCACAGATTGATAACTTACATTCCTTGTTTTTTTCAGAGCTTGTTCTTTTTATCGAAATATCGGTATAAATTTGTTAGTGAGATTTAAACTTGAGGTATAAATAAGTGTTTAAAAATCGCAGATAGCTTATTTTAATTCTATTTTTTGATGTATTCATTTGTTAAGCTATCCATAAATTCAACTATTTATAGGAATATACAATGAAATCAAAATTTCTATTATGTGTTTTGGTATTAATTATTGTTGGAGCATTTTTTTGTTTTAGTCGATACAATGATATCCAAACTCGTGACGAAGGTGTAGCAGCTGCATGGTCAGAAGTTGTCAACCAATATAAGCGTCGGGCTGATTTAACTCCAAGTTTAGTTAATACGGTTAAAGGTTATACTACACACGAAAAAGAAGTGTTAACTCAAGTGACCGAAGCAAGAAGTAAAGTTGGCTCAATTCAAATCAACGCTGATCAGCTAACCGATCCGGCTTTATTTGCTAAATTCCAACAAGCGCAATCAGAATTAAGTACTGCCTTAAGCCACTTAATTGCTGTCAGTGAAAACTATCCAGATCTTAAAGCCAGTTCACTTTTTCAGGATCTTATGAGCCAGTTAGAAGGCACTGAAAATCGGATCGCAGTTGCCAGAGGACGATATATACAAGCAGTTCAATCGTTTAATATTTATATCCGAAAAATACCAAATAAGTGGATTGCTGGCTTTATAGGTGTAGAACCTAAACAGCAATTTACGGTTGATAATGAAAAAGAAATTTCAAATGCACCCGCAGTTAACTTTCAATAAACATAATTGCTCAAAAAATATTGAGTGTTAAGTTTGCTGTTAATCATCAGTTGGTATCGATCAACTGAAATTCTCTTCCTTTAAGATCGAGTTATGACCATACGTTAACTCGATCTCATAGAAATATTTTACAATAAAGCTCTATTAAGTTTCCCCAATACAAAATAAATAGTGCCAAATTTCCATGACGGCAAAACTTGATAAAAAAAGCTGATGTTAATAGCAAAATTGTTATCTGGCTATATAATAGTCATTTCTACCCATTGATGTCTTATACTACTTAAACCTAAAATAGAGTAGATTAGCTTTTGATATGCGTTTTTTAAAAGTAATAATATTATTCTATTGCAGGTCATTTTGGTCAAAATATAATGAAAAAATATGTTTTCTTTAGTATGTTGTTAATGCTTAGTTGGTTTAGTTATGGTTTGACTGAAATTCCTGCTTTTAATAGTCATATTATTGATACAACCAATACTTTAAGTGCATCGCAAGTCAAGTCTTTAGAATCAAGCCTAATTCAATTTGAACACTCGAAAACTGATGGGGCGCAAATAGCGGTTTTGATGATCGCAAAACTCGACAACGAAACCATAGAGCAGTACGCGCAGAGAGTTTTTAACCAATGGGAAATTGGAAGAAAAGGGCTGGATAATGGTATTTTATTGTTAGTAGCAAAAGATGACCGACAGATGCGTATTGAAGTGGGGTATGGGCTTGAAGGCATTGTTACTGATTTAGTTGCTAGCCACATCATTCGGGAACAGTTAGCTCCACAATTTAAGCAAAATAATTATTATCAAGGTATTAATGATGCAATTTCGGTATTAAAAGATGTCACAATAGGTTATGAAATTCATCCAGAGAACAAACCCAGAATAATCATAGAATTGGGTTAAGTGAAATGTTAGATATGTTGTTTAACTGGATTATTCAACAAAGCTGGAAAGTGTTTTCCTTTTTTGTTTGTTTAGCCTTCACGGTTAAATTCGAAAAAAATGTATTTAAACGCATTATCATTACATCACTATCAAATAGTTTATTTATCCTAATTGTAACTTGGTGTGTTCACGGTTTTACTTACTTATATCTAACCGATGTCGTTTTTATTTTTGGTATAAATTATGTAGTTGCTAACTTGTTATTCATCGCTATCAGTTTTAAAAATGGCACAAGAAGAAGTCGTAGCGGGAGTGGCAGTAGCAGCCGATCTTCATATAGCCATTCGAGTAGAAGTTCCCGAACCGGCGGAGGCGGCGGCCGTAGTGGTGGTGGCGGTGCATCTGGTCGTTGGTAATGAGATGAACAAAGATAATACTCATTAACTTTTAATAGTAAGATTATGATTCGGCTATATACTAGTTTTAGTTAACCAATGATATCTTGTCTAAACGCTTTATTAAATGGATCGCAATTAACTGTTTATTGTAAAAAGTAAAATTTTATTTAGCGTTGTTAATCATAAGGCAAAAAATACAATGAAAAGATATTTTCTAAGTAGTTTATTGTTAATATTCAGTTGTTTTTGTTATGGGCTAACAGACATCCCGGAATTTGCACATCGTGTTATCGACACGACTCATACTTTAACCGATTCTCAAAAAGAGTCATTAGAATCAAGCCTAATTGGCTTTGAAAAGCCTCGAACAGATGGTGCCCAGATAGCGGTTTTAATGATTCCCAAACTGGATGATGAAACGGTAGAACAATACGCAGATAGAGTCTTTATTCAATGGAAAATCGGTCGAAAAGGACAAGACAATGGTATTTTATTACTTATTGTTAAAGATGATAAACGTATGCGAATTGAGGTTGGCTATGGGCTTGAAGGAACTATTACTGACTTAGTGGCCAGTAAAATTATTCGTGAACAATTAGCGCCAGAATTTCGACAAAATAACTATTATCAAGGAATTGATAATGCCTTATCTGTACTGAAACAAGAAATTGATAATCCTACCCCGAAAAGTGAAGATAACGAACAAGGCTCTAACTTGTTATCATCAGAAGATTTTACTTCCATGTTGAGTAATTATGCGCTGGTGTCATTTTTTATCTGCCTTACACTTGCTAACTTATTTTATCGTAAAGATAAAACTAAACGATGTTTATATACAGGTTTATTTAACGCACTATCTGTTGGTGGATTTACCCTTTGGCATATGCGCGATATATTTATTATAGTATTTATCATGTTTGTGGTATTTATTTTGAGTACCATTGCCAGCCGCATTGTGACTCCCGGAGCAGGCGGCGGAAGAGGAAATCATCGAGGAGGAGGCGGTTTTGGTGGTTCTAGCGGTGGCTTCGGCGGAGGTGGTGGCTTTAGCGGCGGTGGTGGTGGTCGCAGTGGTGGCGGTGGCGCTTCCGGTAGCTGGTAAATAGGATAAAAAATAAGGCGCTATATGCGCCTTAATCATATCGATTAATAGCAGTTTATTTTTTACAACAATCGCTAGCCACATCATTCGGGAACAGCAAACTCCACAATTTAAGCAAAAGAACTATTATCAAGGTATTAATGATGCAATTTCGGTATTAAAAGATGTCATAATGGGTAATGAAATTCATCCAGAGAAACAAACCCAGAATAATTATAGAATTAGGTTAAGTGAAATGTTAGATATGATGTTTAACTGGATTATTCAACAAAGCTGGAAAGTGTTTTCTTTTTTGTTTGTTCGTTTTCACGGTTAAATTCGAAAAAAGTGAATTTAAACGCATTATCATCACATCACTATCAAATAGTTTGTTTCTCCTTATTGTAACTTGGTATGTTCACGATTTTAGTTACTTATATCTTACCGATGTCGTTTTTATTTTTGGTATAAATTATGTGTTTGCTAACTTGTTATTCATCGCTATCAGTCGTAAAAACGGCATAAGAAGAAGTCGTAGCGGGAGTGGCAGAAGCAGTCGATCTTCATATAGCTATTCGAGTAGAATTTTCCGAGGCGGAGGTGGTGGTCGCAGTGGTGGTGCATCTGGTCGTTGGTCATGAGATGAACAAAGATCATACTCTTTAAGTTTTAATAGTAAGATTTTGATTTGACTATATAATAGTTTTATTTAGCGTTGTTAG
>NZ_JAFNNA010000011.1:0-94808 GCF_026536965.1 Gilliamella sp. B2911
TAACAATCACCAAAGATGTTTGTCTATTTTAGTCGTAGCGATTATCTCATTTTTCTTATAATCGATGGTATAAATACCTATGTTTTTAACGAAAAATCTTAAAATCTTTTTAAGCTCTGTCGTTAATGGCCTTTTAACGCCAAAGCTTTTCCATATTTTAGCCCCCAAAATTTATAATAAATTAGCGCTAAAAAACGTTTCTAATTTATCAAAGGGAATTTTATTGGTGGTATTATAATATAAATCAGTATGCACTGCATTAGGAATAATCATTAATTCTTTATTTTTACTGCCAACCATTTTAAACGCATCTTCTGAAAAGTAACGAGAATGCGCTTTTTCACCGGCGATAATTAATGTTGGGCACTCAATTTCATGGGCATGATTCAATAACGACTGATTAATAAATGAAAGTGGCATACTTAACACCCATGAACCATTCGGATTTGAATTGACAGAACGAATATGAAAACCACGTTTAGTGGTATAAAAACGAGAATAATCTGCAATAAATTGTGGTGTTTCATCCGTGATTTGATCAACGGTAATATTGTTTCTTGGATTCAATGTGGCATAACTATTTTGTGAATCGTCCCAGCGGCTATTATTCAATGACTGTTTCATTGCTAATCGTTGCCCTTCTGTCATGCTATCATTATAACCTTTAGGAATAACTCGACTCATATCGTACATGACAACGGTTGCTACCGCTTTAATTCGAGTATCAATTGATGAAGCATTTAAAGCCATACCACCCCAACCACAAATCCCCAAAATGCCAATGTGCTCCCGCTCAACGCAATCTAAAGATCCAAGATAATCGATAGCGGCACTAAAATCTTCGGTATTGATTTCAACTGATGCTTGATTACGCGGTAATCCACTGCTTTCACCAGTAAAAGAGGGATCAAATGCCAAAGCAATAAATCCTCGCTCTGCTAGAGTTTGCGCATAAAAACCTGATACCTGCTCTTTTACGGCGCCAAATGGTCCTGCGACAACAATAGCAGATAATTTATCTGGGCTGTTTTTTGGGCGATATAGATCTGCGGCAAGCGTAATGCCATAACGATTTTTAAACGTGACTTTAAAATGCTCAACTTTATCACTTTGTAGAAAAATCTTATCCCAACGTTGTTCTAACTGAATTGTCTGATGTGGAACTGTAATTTGAGAATGTATATCATTCATGTCAATCTCTCACATTGAAATTAATGTTTTAAATCTAGTTAATTAGCATAATTTTTGGAAATCTTCTTCAGATACCGCTTCACACCATTCATTATAGGTATCCTCACCCGGCACTTCGATAGCGATATGGCTAAACCATGAGTCAATCTTAGCGCCATGCCAATGTTTTACATTCGCAGGAATGGTGATAACCATACCGGGCTCTAAACTTATTGGCTTATCCCCGTATTTTTGATACCAACCGCTACCAGCTATACATAATAAAATTTGCCCCCCACCTTGTGATGCATGATGAATATGCCAATTATTTCGACAGCCAGGTTCAAATGTGACATTTGCAACTAATAAGGGAGACTTTGCTGTTAATAAATTTAGATAGGATTGACCAATAAAATATTTAGCATAATTTACATTCGGCTCCCCCAGTCCAAATAAATTATGTTTTTCAAATTCAGATTGACTGATTATTTTCATAATAACTATCCTCGTCAGGAAATGATTTAAAGCTATCTGTGTAATAAAACTTATTTTGTGAAACATGGATATATTTACTATATCCATTTGGTTGTAATTTTTTATTGGCCTTTTACTGCACGGTTGAATCGTTCAAATTCGATTTCACCAATTTTTGATTTTAAAATATTCGCAATGCCATCTAATTGAGTGGGAGATACCCCGACATTTTGCGCAATTTGAACATGAGATTTAATCTGACTATCGGCACCTTGCAAGGTTGATAGCGCAGCTAATGTCGCTATCTCTCTATCTTCATAACTTAAAATATCTCGACCAAAAATATCGCCAAAAAGATGGGCTTTTAAAAATTGATCAATAGTAGGTGAAAAATCCATAATGCCACCCGTAACCGGTTTGCCTACAACTTTTGTTTGAATTTTTGTACCCAACTCTAAAGCGCTTAAATTAGTCGGTAATGGTGCTGAAGTAGAACCAACTGTGTCAGTAATACCTTCTTTTTGACGTTCTTCTAGTAGTGCTTTAAAGGCACTCAAACCATTTAAACTTCTTGGAAAACCTACATAGGCATAAAGTTGAACTAAAATTTCTTTAATTTCATTGATGGTTAATCCTTGATTCAATCCATCAATTAAAGCTTGCTTTAAGCCAATCATATCGCCTTTAGACATTAAAGCGGAAATAGTAACAATCGATCCTTGTTTTGGTGTAAAAATATTCATAGCCTTTGCCCTTAAACAATTAGTTAATACTGCAAACTTTTGCTAACCACCCTAGATTTTGACTATTAAGTGCGACTAAAAATGATAGATAATTTATTAGATACTGATGCTAATGTATTTCACTTCGTTTTTTATTATTATAAGATCTGATAATAATATCCAATAGAGCCGATCCTGCCAAAAAGTTGCCTAATCCTATCAGAAATCATATGCTAATAGAGAAATCTAAATAAATAGAGAAATCTCTATGTTAAAAAAAGAAATTAAAAAAATAATGCTAAAAAGAATGCCAACTGTGGGGGACTATCCAACACAAATTAAAAACTTTGGCATTTATAGGCGTGAAGTCGGCAAAAATAAAGATATTTGTTTAGAAAATTGTTTTTATCATCCTATGATTACAATGATAATACAAGGTGAAAAAAGCTCTCTGCTTGGCACCAAACTTTATCATTATAAAGAAGGTGATTATCTTATAACCTCGATTGATATTCCAACGATAAATACAATTAAAAAAGCGACGACGAAAGCCCCATTCCTTTCATTGTCACTTTTGATTGATAATAATTTAATTAAAGAGTTATTAATAGAATTTCCGGAATTAAATAAACCTTCGCAACAAAGTTTTAATGGTATTATTATCTCTAAAGCTGAAGATGATCTAATCAATGCTTTTTATCGATTGCTTAAGTTGCTGGATAAACCTGAACAAATTTCGGTTTTAGCACCACTAATCGTAAAAGAAATTCATTATCTACTCTTAATCGGTCCATTTGGTGAAGCGCTAATATCAATTTGTATGCCAGAAACAAGAAGTTATCGTATTGCGAATACGATAGATTGGCTAAAAGAACATTTTAGAGAGCCGATAAAAATGGAACAACTAGCCAATCAAGCGAATATGTCACTCTCTAGCTTTTATCGTCATTTTAAAAAAGTAACAAGTTTAAGCCCATTGCAGTTTCAAAAACAACTTAGATTACATGAAGGCCGGCGTTTAATGGTCAGCGAGAATATGACAGCGATTCAAGCGAGTTTAAAAGTCGGTTACGAAAGTGCAACACAATTTAATCGAGAATATAAAAACTTATTCAACCAAACACCCTTGCAAGATGTGCTAAAAATACGCAAAGGTTCTCAACGAAGATAAATTAAAGTTGAGGAGTGGTGTTTTTGATCAGGGATTAGTTGAAAATACAGCGGAAATATTAGCTGTTATCGATTTTGTTTCATTTGCTTTTAGTAACTTCAGTGGCAATTATTGTTAATTAGTTTCCTAATATTCCCCCCTATTTTAAATAAGAAAAATAGAGGCTATAAACTGCCAAGAGGCTTGAAAAAAAAGAAATCGGCTGGGTTATTCTGATTGTTGGTATTCAGCTAACAATTCTCCTCAACCATCAGCCAACCATTTTAATAGCCACCTTTTTAATTAAACTCCCAGTCTTTCAACATACTCTGAATCCAATTCAAGGACTTTAGTAAAAAAGTGGTGTAGGCTGTATTCTCTTCCTGCGTATTGAATATAAGATTTGAAGTCTTCAATTTTAAATGTACGTTCATCTTTGCTTTCATAACAGTAACCAGTGAAAAAAAGCTCGTTAGATGAATTTATTTGGACTCTATCTAATAATAATTCTTTGTTGACGTTGGAATGTTTAAATGAAATCGTAAACAAGTCTGAATTCCATATTGTGGTTAAGTGATTTCTAAAATTATCAGAATCTAATTCTTGCTGTTCGTAATCAACAGAATCTTCAGAATTGGTTGAATAATTGAATGAAGTGTCTTGAGACGATGCTTTTTCTAAATTTAAATTTTTGTGCGCCTTATAATTTAAAAATTTCTTGCCTATTCCACATATTCCTCGAACTAACAAAATCAAACAACAAACAATAAATGAAATAACGGAAATACCGGCTAAAGCAACCATTGTTGGATTTGGAGGCGAATCATCATTAGGAAAAGTAATGATATAGATGGCAAAAATTATTAAACTAAAAATTAAAACCTTCTTCACCGTGATCTTATATGCTCGCATTAGTTATTTCCTATCAAATCAATCTAGCTTTAAATTCATAAAACGCTTGATCGACTATTTTATTCTTTTTCCAAGTTGAACCCTCTTCCAACTTTCTCAACATTCCATCAGAAAATAGATTCATTAAGGTCTAAACGGTACTTAGACCTAATTTTGTGTTAAAACCATAAACCTTGATAATCCAATCAATCGCCCCGCTTTTTTAAAAATTGATTTTCATACATGAATTTCTGATTCACTTTTATATATAACAATAAATGAAATTTAATATTCTATCTTAAAGTCAATTGGTTACAAATATAACCATTAATGTAATATTTTTTTATTGTGAGTACTATTATGAAACATCTACCAAGTTAATTCCTCTTTATCAGCTTTATTGTTTTCTTCATACATCATTAGAATGGTGCTATAACTACACATATCTATACCACTATTACAATAATCTTTAATTACTTGATCCATTATTTTTCTATTTGTGGCCTTAGTCGCTTTTTTAAATGCATCTAAATTCTCTTGCTCCATCATTCTCAAATTGGAAGGTTGGCACATGTCAATTTGTTCACAATAATCTTTTTTTACGTTATCCTTAATATATTCGATAACTTCTTGCTTTTGTGCATCTGAACCATCAAAGTCCATTGGATGAATAAATTTAGCTTGCGCAGCTGTCGAAAATAATATCGAAAGTAATATTGTCCTTTTCAACATAAAAATCTCCTTTTTTGACTATTAATTTTAATTAAAAATTTTCTTTGCTACCATAAATCAATCTTACATTTAATTTACTAATTCGATATTAACATAGGTTAATAAATAACGCCCATGTTAAACTTTAAAAATCTATAAAAAACAAAACAGAAATAATGTTCAAACCAATCTAGTATTGTTTATACTAATCTGAAACTTATTAATGATAGCTTAATTTAATTATGATAAAAATTATCGTGTTATTTATATTTACCGCTTTAGCTGAAATTTCAGGCTGTTATTTTGTTTATATTTGGGCTAAAAAAGTGGTTTCTGCCTGGTTTCTAATACCAGCGGCATTATGCCTTATGTTATTTGCTTGGTTACTTACTTTACACCCTGAAGCTAGTGGTCGAATTTATGCAACATATGGTGGTATTTATGTAGTAGCTTCCATTATTTGGCTTAAGTTAGTCGATCATGTCAAACTATCAACTTTTGATTTAATCGGCTCCATGATTATCCTACTCGGAACGCTAGTTATTATTTTGGGTTGGAGAACATAAAAAGTTGAAAGAATCAAATTACATTGAATTTATATAATTAGATTATTATGAGAAAACAGTTACAGATGGCTTGTTAACTATATAGTTTTTAAGTTGTTGCCTTCCTATTGCTTCTATACAAATAATAAATAATATTATTAATCAAATTATTATGAAAAAATCGCCTTTTAACGTATAACATTAATCTATGTTAGCCGATTTCTAACTGAGAAATCATTTCAACATTACTAATTGAAAAGTAAAAAGAAAAATTTCTTTTTTGCAATTTCATAACACTAACAACACTAATAAAATTAATTATTAAAAATCAATTAATTATTAGCGTATTATTACACTATTGTATGTGGTTAATGACATGATAAATTTTATACTTATTATTATGAAATAAGGTGTTTTCATTATGACAGAATGGAAACGAGTTAAAAGGGGGGTTAATTGTAAATTTATTTTATTTGAATAATATGATAATTAAATTCTAACAACCAAGGAAATACTAACAATGAAAAAACAACGTCAAAGTTTAAAAGAAGCTCTAATCGGAACTGAAAGTTTTTGCATAGACTTTTTAACTATATTAAATAGTTCTATGCCATGTATATTGATAACGGGTTTTATCATTTTTACTAACATCAACAAACCTCTTTTATATGGTATTTCACTGATAGTTCCATTTTATCTTTTAATTTTCACTTGGGGAATTTGGTTTATTCCAACTTATATGAAAATAAAAAGACTTAGATTAAAAAATAATAAGCTGGTGTTATGTCTTGTAGTTATATATGTTGTTATGATGGTATTATTTACTATAATACCTATTATTAAAAGTTAAGTATAACTCAATCCCCTTAAACTCTGCCAAAGCTTGCCTTTGTTCATCTGATAAGAGAATATCGATCTCGCCATACTCAAGCAGGTAAGTACCAAATGCCATCAGGAAAGCGACAGCAGGATTAATCTTGTTTGCTGCTTTCTCTTTATTGGTCTTAATATTTGCATTGGTATCGGTTTCCATGACCACATTACCAACCGCCCAAGAGAGAGCAGGATCGCCATTGTGTTAATGCGTTTACGGCTGATAAATACCTTTGCAGTTTTTTTGATGTTGAGCTATAGCGTGCGTAAGTTATAAACAATGAATAACGTCTTAGAAATAGCTTTTTTGAATGTTTTTAATCTTACTTGATTCTTGTGATGGTGGCCCCTACTGGACTTGAACCAGTGACCAATCGATTATGAGTCGACTGCTCTGACCAACTGAGCTAAGGGGCCATTTGGATGTGCTACTGACTTAGTAGGGTTGCGATTATAATAGAGTTAAAATTAATTTGCTACATTTAATTAACTAAATAGGTTGATTTGGTTAATTATTAAACTGAAACCTATTATCATTTCATCATTTGTAATAAGCGATATTTTTTAGTTAATTAACCTGCTACAATGTTCTAAATTATTATTACTAATGCTCGTTATATTGGTTGGGGAAATATTATGTCTATCAAGAAAATTCTTTTTATTAGTGCAGCGTTATCTTCTGCATTGTTTTTAAATGGTTGTAGTAGCTCAGATTATCAAGCCACTTCAGCTGGTCGACAAGTTCAGTTTATTGATACTAAACCAGCAGCAAATTGCCAATTTATCGGTAAAGCTGAAGGCCGCCGTAGTACTTTCTTTTCTGGTCTAAAAACCCATAGTGAGTTGATTCGTGATGCAGCTAATGATTTGATGAATAAAGCTGCTGCTATGGGTGGTAATGTGATTTATAACGCACAAGATGCATCGTTACAATATGTTTCAGATATTGCTCCGACAGATGCTGTGATGACTGGTGAAGTCTTTAGTTGTAAATAAGAATATGTAAAATAGAAAAGGGATACTACTGTATCCCTTTTTTATTTGCCGATATAACTAACCATTTTGTTTTTCAAATTGTTTCATGAAGTCTATTAGGTAGTTGACTCCATCAATATCCATTGCATTATAAATCGAAGCCCTCATTCCACCTGCAATTCGGTGACCTTTAATTCCAATGATATTTGCTTGTGTTGCTTCACTAACAAACTTTTTATCGAGATCTTCATTTGGTGATAAGAAGGTGACATTCATGATTGATCGATTAGCAATAGCCACAGTATTACGATAAAAATCGGATTGATCGATAAATTGGTAAAGTAATTTTGCTTTAGCTTGATTTCGTTGCTGCATTGCATTCAATCCACCCAAGCTTTTAATCCATTTAAAGACTAAACCTGACATGTACCAAGCAAATGTAGGTGGTGTGTTAAACATTGAGTCATGATCCATTAAGATTTTATAATCTAACACGGAAGGTAATGCTTTTTGAGCATGTCCAATTAGATCTTCTCGAACAATGACAATTGTGATTCCTGAAGGACCAATATTTTTCTGCGCACCCGCGTAAATAATGCCATAGCGACTTACGTCAATCGGTTGCGATAAAATGCAAGATGATAAATCAGCAACTACGATTTTATCCCCAAAATTAGGTTGTTCGAATATCTCTACCCCATCAATGGTTTCATTAGGGCAATAATGGATATAATCACTGTTATCACTTAGTTGCCATTCGGACATGGGTTTAATTGAGGTTATACCTTGATTTTTAATTGTCACATTTTGTTCAATCACATTACAGTATTTGGTTGCCTCTTTGGCTGCACATTGGCTCCAATAGCCACTGTTAATGTAATCAGCATTTTTTGCCGAAATATTCATTGGCACAGCAGCAAATTGTGCCCTAGCCCCACCTTGGCAAAATAGAATTTTATAATTTTCAGGGACATTTAAAATATCACGAAGATCGTTAGTTGCTTCAATCGCACATGCATCAAAATCTTTACCGCGATGGCTTAACTCCATTACTGATGCGCCGGTGTTGTGCCAATTTAATAATTCAGCTTGTACTTGTTTTAAAACATCTGCAGGAAGTTTTGCTGGGCCTGCACTAAAGTTATAACTTTTATTCATTGCAATTCACTTTCATCCATCTAAAAATTGAAAATCTATTTTTACACTCTATTGAGCGATATACAAACAGATTTTTATCAAAAAAAAGTTGAGGAACGGGGTTTTTGAAGCATAAAAATACCGACAAAAGTCGGTATTTAAAATAAAAAGTACTATAAACAGAGCTGTTTTTTAGCATTGTCGATTGCCAATTTAACTTGTTTAGGCGATACGCCTCCTTTAGCAGATCGTTTAGCTAGGCAAGATTCGAGTGATAAAATTGGATAAACGTCATCTTCAATAACATCACTATAGACTTTTAATTCATCCAACGTTAACTCTTCTAATGCTTTTTGCTTAGCTATCGCGCCAACAACGGCTTCACCTACAATGTGATGAGCTTGTCTAAATGGAATACCTTTAGCAACGAGATAATCAGCAAGTTCTGTTGCATTTGAGTAGCCTTGTTTAGCTGCATTTTGGCAATTTTGGTAATTGATTTTAATATCTTCAAGAACTAACGCTGCCATGTCTAAACATTCTTGCCAAGTATCAAGTGCGTCAAATAGATGTTCTTTATCTTCCTGTAGATCTTTATTGTAAGCAAGTGGTAAGCCTTTAAAAGTCATCATGGCGCCAGTTAGTGCACCAACAACTCGCCCTATTTTTCCTCGAATAAGTTCTAATGCATCAGGATTTTTTTTCTGTGGCATTAATGATGATCCTGATGTGACACGATCAGATAGTTCAACAAAATCTGCTTCACCACTATTGAAGATAATTAAGTCTTCTGCAAACCGAGATAAATGCACCATTCCTATAGATGCATTATTGAGTAATTCAAGTACATGATCTCTATCAGATACTGAATCTAAACTATTATTGGTTGCTGTTGCAAAACCTAACCAATCGGCTAGCTGATCGCGATCCATTGGATAAGCAGTTCCAGCTAAAGCGCCACAACCTAGAGGGCTTACATCCAAGCGTTTAAGTGTATCTTGTAAACGGCTTTCATCACGTGTTAGCATTTCATAATACGCTAAACACCAATGAGCAAAAGTGACTGGTTGTGCGCGTTGTAGATGAGTATAGCCAGGCATAACTGCATCTTGATGCTGTTCAGCGGTAAGCACTAAGCGTTTTCTGAGTTCATTGATAGCTGTGATAAGATGAGCGATTTCATCTTTACACCATAATTTTAGATCGGTTGTTGATTGATCGTTACGGCTACGACCAGTATGTAATTTTTTACCTAAATCACCGATTTTTTCGATAAGTTTTTGCTCTACCCAACTGTGAATATCTTCCGCATCACTTTGTAGAATCTGTTCTGGGTTTTGCCGTACTGATTCTAATAATTCATTTAAAGCTTTTTCTAATTTTTTTTGTTCATCATAAGATAAAACGTCAACAGTGACCAAAGCTTTAGACCATGCAATTGATCCAATGATATCTTGCTCCGCAAGCCGATAGTCAAAGCGTAGAGAATCATTAAAATGTTTAAATCGTTGATCTGCTGCTTGGCTAAAACGCCCACCCCATAATGCCATAATTACCTCAATTTTTAATCCTAAGCGATTTTAGTTTGATCGCTTTTTTAATAATGATAAATCAATAATACTATAAAAAATATATACAGACCAAAGTCTGTATATATTGTGTTTTATATCTAAGTAAAAAGTCATTAAAACTTACTTTTTAGCTTTGGCTTTCGCTTTCACTTTAGATTTTGGAGCAACTGTCGCTTTAGCATCAGCTTTAGCTACTTTTTTGACTGTTTTTTCAGTTTTTTTAGCTGTATCTTTTTTAACTGTAGCTTTTTTAGCTGGTCGTTTTTTCTTACCTTCATTTAGAGCTCGAATGCGTGAAGATAATGAGAATAAGCGAATAAATCCACCTGCATGACTGTGGTCATAGACTTCATCCTCACCAAAAGTCGCAAATTCTTCACTATATAAGCTATTTGGTGATTTTTTCTGAACTGCTGTTGCACTACCTTTGTAGAGTTTAACTACAACTTCACCTGTCATATCTTCTGCTAATACATCAGCAGCGGCTTGAATTGAGCGACGATATGGTGCAAACCAACGACCATCATAAACAACGTATGCCATTTCTAAACCAAGTTGTTCACGCCATTTGAAGCTATCACGATCTAAAATTAATTGTTCTAAACCACGTAATGCAGTCATCATGATTGTACCACCTGGGGTTTCATAACAACCGCGAGATTTGATACCCACCAAACGATTTTCAATGATATCAACTCGACCAACACCATGTTTAGCACCAATTTTATTGAGTGTTGCTACGCAGTTATATGGAGAGAGTTTCTTTCCATTAACAGAAACGACTTCACCTTTTTCTATACCAATGGTAACAAGTTCTGGTTTATTGGGTGCATCTTCTGGTGAGACAGTCCATGCCCAACAATCCGCGTTGGCTTGATTCCAAGTGCTTTCAAGTACACCACCCTCGGTAGAGATGTGCCAAGCATTTTCATCACGACTATAGATTTTTTCAACGGTTGCAGTTGTTGGAATTTTTCGTACTTTTAAGTAATCAATTAAAGCTTCACGCGAACGTAAATCCCATTCACGCCAAGGTGCAATAACTTTAAGTTGTGGTGCTAGAGCTGTATAAGTTGTTTCGAAACGAACTTGGTCATTACCTTTACCTGTTGCTCCATGACAAAGGGTATCGGCACCAACTTCTAATGCATATTCAACTTGGGCTTTAGCAATAATTGGGCGAGCCATTGAAGTTCCAAGATAATAAGTTCCTTCATATAAAGCGCCAGTTTTTAAAACAGGGTAAACATAATCTTTAACAAATTCTTCTCGTAAATCGACAACTTTACAAGCTACTGCTCCAGATGCTTTCGCTTTTTTCTCAACATCTTTTAGCTCTTTAGGATCTTGACCAACGTTAGCGACTAGAGCGTAAACTTCACAACCGCCATAATTTTCTTTTAGCCATGGAATAATAGCTGATGTATCTAATCCACCTGAATAGGCTAAAACCACCTTTTTTGTTGCACTTTTTTTCATGTTATACCCTTTCTTAAATTTACTGACGAAAAAATAAATGATTTAAAGATTAAATTAAGTATATTTAATAAAAAATATACTCAAATAATATACTAACTGATTTATATTTAAGCAATAATTCTTGTACCTGTTATTCCTGATTTTCCATTAAATAATTCAATAAGTTTGTCGGATTCTTTCCAACTAGCTATATCAATTGGTCGCCCAAGCGTTTTTGCTGCTTCGAATGCCGAATTGACTTTGACAATCATGCCATCAGTAATAATGCCTTGTGCGATCAAGTGATCAGCTTCTGCTTGCGTTAATGATTCAATTCGTTGTTTGTTAGCATCTAAAACACCGGCAACATCAGATAATAAAATTAAATCTGCATCTATTGTTTTTGCGAGTGCAACGGCAGCGTGATCGGCATTCACATTCATCATCTTGCCTTGATCAGTAATGCCAATTGAACTAACAATCGGTAAATAACCATTATTAAGCAGTAAATTGATTAAGGTTGGATCACCTATTTCAGCTTCGCCTACATACCCTAACTCTTCAGAAATTTGTTTAACCTTGACACTATCACCATCTGCTAAGCAGAGTCCAATACTTGATATTTGTAATTTTTTTGCCTCTGACAATATTGTCGTATTGGCACTACCTGCAAGACTGCCTACAATCACATCAATCTGGTCTGCGGGTGTAACGCGTAAACCATTGCGTCGTACTACCGGTAATGAAAGACGATCCATTAAGGCGTCAACAACACTACCACCACCATGAACAATAATTAAAGGCCTATTAAAATTCTTTTTATATTCGCTAATAATAATGAATAATTTACTTAACGCATCTTTGTTATCGAGTAATACACCGCCAAACTTAATAATTAATGGTTTCATTTTTATTCCCTATCCATTTAAACAAAGTCACTTGATTAATATTATTAACAAATGAGTATTTATAATAAGGCTGTAGTTTCATCAAAGCCAAATCGAATATTCATACACTGTACCGCTTGTGCTGCTGCACCTTTTAATAAATTATCTTCAACTGAAATTAAAATCAGATGTTGCCCTTTTAGTACAAAACCAATATCGCAATATGGCAGATCTATTACTGATTTTAATGCTGGCCAATGTTTTTGGTAAACCCTAATTAAAGGTTTATTTTGATAATATTTATTTAATGCGTTACGAATATCATCAGATGTTACGCCTTTCTTTACCATACAGGTAATAGTGGCATGAATGCCTTGTTTGAAACATCCTAGGTGAGGCGTAAAGATAACTTCTTGGCCTAAGTGTGTTGCAATTTCAGGTTGATGACGATGTGTAAATAAGCCATAAGCATGTAAACTCACTTCACAAAATAAATTGTTAGTCGAAGGTTTTCGTCCAGCGCCACTTACACCACTTACAGCATTGATAATAGGCCATTGACTTTTGTCTAACAAATCTTCTTCAATCAACGGTTTTAAAGGCAGTTGGGATGCTGTTGGATAACAGCCAGGAACTGCAATCAACTGAGCTTGTTTTATAGCCTCATAATTCCATTCAGCTAATCCATAAACTGCCTTCTCAAGCCACTGTTTATGTTGATGCTCAAAACCATAAAATTGAGTATAAAAAGAGGATGAATTGACACGAAATGCGCCAGATAAGTCGAATACTGTGCATCCTTTGTCTAAAAAATAAGGTGCGATATCGTGACTAACTGAATGTTCTGTTGCTAAAAAAACAATATCAATATCATGAATAAGAGATGAATAGTCGGCGGTTGCAATTAAGGGGAGATCAACTACACCTTTCAATTGAGGATATAAATCATAGTCCGAGATTAACTTTCCACCATCACGACTATTTTCAGATACGGTTAACGCGACTAACTCAATATTTGGATGCTTTGTTAAATAATATGCTAGTTTTGCACCTGCATAACCACTTGCTCCGACAACTATTGCTTTTAACATACCTTTCCTTATCTATCACTAAGTTTTTTTTGGTAGTATAGTAGGCTTTCTGAAAAAACAAAGCAAGCATAAAATGCATTTTTATTCACTTTTAGTGAATTTATTTTCAAATTAGTCGATCTTTAGTAAAGCTAATAAGTCGGATGATTCCTCCTCTCTAATCAATCAAAAGGAGGAACCGCAATTTTTATTTCAAATAACAAGCCGATTTTAAGATCGCAATTAATAATTCCCAATAACGATATACACTATGAATATTAACTTTTTCATCAGGTGAATGAGGTGAAACTATAGTTGGTCCAATTGAAATCATATCCATATATGGATAAGACTGTTTAAATAAACCGCATTCTAAACCAGCATGGATCACCATAATTTTTGCTTGCTTTGAAAAAATTTCTAAGTACTTATCTTTAGCTAATTGTAGTAGTCTAGAATTCAAATTAGGTTCCCAACCTGAATAACCACCACTGATTTCATAATTAGCATTTACTAATTGGCTTAATGATATTAACGTTGAAACAACCGCATCTTTTGCGCTATCAACTTGAGAACGAATTAAAAAGTTTACACTTAACTGATTGTCACTAATATTGACAATGCCTAGATTTAAAGAAGTTTCAACCACACCATGGATCTCTTTGCTCATGCTGACAACACCATTAGGCGCAGTGTTTAAAATATTGATGATTTTGTTTTGTTGATCAATCGCGATAACTCTTTTAACTTTATCCGTTTTCACTTCTTTTAAAGTTAATTCAATATCTGGTTCAATCTGTCTAAATTCATTTTGTAATACTGATTGGTATTGTTTAACAATTGCTTCTAACTTAGGCAAATCTTGCTTGCTTAAAGTTAATTCAGCAAAAGCTTCACGAGGGATTGCATTACGTAATGAACCGCCTCGAATATCAGCTAATCTAAATGAGATATCTTGTGCGTATTGAGCTAGCAATCTTGCCATTAATTTTATGGCATTCCCTCGCCCAAGATGGATATCACAACCTGAATGTCCACCTTTCAAACCTTTTAGAGAAAGTTGTACATAGCAATCGTGAATCTCCGGCATAACCGCGTATGTAATTGTAAAATTCATTGAGAAGTCTATACCGCCTGCACAACCAGTAAATATCTCACCTTCATCTTCAGAATCAGTATTAATGAGATAACGGCTTTTTAACCAATTCGGTTGAAGACCAAAAGCACCATGCATACCAGTCTCTTCAGAAGTCGTAACTAAAACTTCAAGAGGACCGTGTTCGACAGATGGATCAATTAATACAGCTAGAGCAGATGCAAGCCCTACACCATTGTCAGCACCTAATGTTGTACCTTTTGCTTTAACCCATTCATCGTCTATATAAGCTTGGATTGGATCAATTAGAAAATCATGCTCTGTACCTTCGTTTTTTTGAGGAACCATATCCATATGGGCTTGTAAAGCAATAGATGGGCAATTTTCCATACCTTTAGTTGCGGTTTTGCTCAATAAAATGTTTCCAGCTTTATCAAGCTGACAATCAATGTGATGGGTTGCTGCAAAATCGACAATATATTTGGTTATCATTTGTTCATGATGAGAAGGATGGGGAATGTTACAAATATCATTAAAAATCTGCCAAACAAATTTTGGATTTAGGGTTGATAGCATAATTTATCCTCAGTATTAGCTAGGTAACAAATTAATCAGTGGTTTTTTTTATCTAATCACTCTATAATAAGGTGCAATTTTACATCTATTTCAAGTCCATTAATATTAATTTATTAAATTCGTTTATTCGATTAAAATTGCAGGTTACACATGTCAATAGAACAAACTTTAACAGAAGAAGAAATCAAAGCCAAAAAACAGCATAAAGCAGAGCTCATCGCTGAAAAGAAAAAATTCAACGTTACTTGGGAAATGCTTCAAGCTTATGGTCGTCAACTTTCTGAAAGATTATTACCCGCCAAACAATGGAAAGGCATCATTGCCGTTAGTCGTGGAGGCTTAGTTCCTGCGGCTATTCTAGCTCGTGAACTTAGCATTCGTTATGTCGATACCGTTTGTATTTCAAGTTATGACCACGATCATCAACGTGAAAAACTAATTTTAAAAGAAGCGAAAGGTGATGGCGAAGGCTTTATTGTTGTTGACGATTTAGTTGATACCGGAAGCACAGCTCATACTATTCGTGAAATGTATCCAAAGGCTCACTTTGTAACTATTTTTGCTAAACCTGCTGGCAAACCATTAGTTGATGATTATGTTGTCGATATCGCTCAAGATACTTGGATCGAACAGCCATGGGATACTGGCGTTATGTTTGTTAAGCCACTTAGTGATCATTAATAATTAATTTAATAAGGTTGCTATGACTGAAAACCTTTCTGAAAAGATATTTAAACCACAATATGATTATCCTGAAACATCATCGCTAATCAATCGGTTAGATAGTAGCGATGGTAGCAGTATTAGTCCATTTGATGGTGAAGTAGATTCAAAATGGTACCGAATCATTAATCCTATCCTATGGTTTTGGCGTGGCTTACCGAAATTGGAAATCGAAGAAGTTTTATCGCAAATCGCAATTTCGACTAAACGTCATACCAATGAAAAGTGGTTAGATTCGGTTATTGGTTATCAACCTGGCAATTGGATTTATGAGTTTTTAAATCAAGCTGCAAAATGGCAAGCTAAAGCGGATTCAATAGATCAATCTGACTTATCTGAAGAAGCAAAAAATAACTTACATCAAGATTATTTAATTGCAAGTGAATTTGCTAGTATTGCTAGCTATCCTCATTTTAAAAATGATGAGCTTGCCATGTATGCACAAACTTGTGCATATCAATCTTATATAAAAGCACTTGAGTTTTCGCCTTACACGACAAAACAGATAGAATTTAAAGTTGAAAATCGCAGTGTTAAAACAATTTTACATTTACCTAAGAACTGTGATGGCGTATGCCCTGTCGTGTTAGTCTGTAATGCATTAGGTAATTTACAAATCGACTATTATCGCTACTTTAGTGAATACCTAGCGCCACAAGGTTTTGCAATGCTAACAGTCGATTTGCCAACAGTGGGCTTTAGTCGAAATTTTGTATTAACACAAAATAGTAGCCAAATTCATCAAGCTATAATTGAACAACTAGCGACAGTACCTTGGGTTGATAGCAATCGTGTAATTGTGGCAGGATTCCGTTTTGGTTCACACATTGCTACACGTCTTGCTTATTTAATGCCAAATAAAATAAAAGGACTTTTCAACTTTACACCTTTTGTACATCAAATATTTGTTGATAAAACCTTACAACAGAATCTACCAAATTGTTATAAGGATATGCTAGCTTGTCGATTAGGTTTAACATCAGTTTCAAATCAGCAGTTAGCTGCTGAATTAAATTACTTTTCTCTAAAAAACCAGGGATTATTAACTCATTCTTGTCCTGTGCCAATTATGAATGTCATCTTTGAAGATGATAAGTTAAGTAATTTAACTGAAGCAAAATTAATTCAATCTTCAAAGCAAAGCAAAATTGTGACTATTCCTAAAACACCATTACAAAAAGGCTTACAAAATGCCTTAACTCAATCAGTTAAATGGATGGAATCTATTTTGTAAGAGATGATTTAAATAAGATTATTGCTATGACTAATAAAAAAAAGCAAACTGTCGTTATTAAGTTAGGTACCAGTGTTTTAACTGGTGGAACTAAACAGTTAGATCGTGCTCGAATAGTTGAACTGATTCGGCAATGCTCTTATTTACATCAAATTGGTCACAAAATTATAATAGTTACATCGGGAGCAATTGCTGCTGGTCGAGAGTATCTAAACTTCCCTAACCTTCCAAATACTGTTGCATCAAAACAATTACTTGCTTCTGTTGGGCAAAGTAAACTTATCCAGCTTTGGGAACAGCTGTTTTCAATATATAAAATTTTTATTGGACAAATGTTACTGACACGAGCTGACTTAGAAGATCGTGAACGCTTTTTAAATGCACAAGATGTTCTAAAAGCGATGCTAGATAATCATATTGTGCCTGTCATCAATGAGAATGACGCCGTAGCTACAGCCGAAATTAAAGTGGGTGATAATGATAACCTATCAGCACTAGCGGCAATTTTAGCGGAAGCCGATAAACTCATATTACTGACAGATATTGAAGGATTATATACTGCCGATCCAAGATCTGATACCAATGCTCAATTAATAAAAGAAGTTTCTCATATTGATGAAAGTTTACGAAACATAGCTGGTGATAGTGTTTCAGGGCTGGGAACCGGTGGTATGAGCACAAAAATTCAAGCAGCTGAAGTAGCAGGTAGTGCAGGAATAGAAGTAATAATTGCAGCTGGGAATAAAGAAAATGTGATTATTGATGCAGTCAATAATCAATCGGTAGGCACGCGTTTTTTACCACAGAAAACCCCATTAGAGCATCGTAAACATTGGCTATATGGTGCACCTAATGCAGGAAAAGTGTTAGTTGATGATGGTGCTATAAATGCTATTTTGAATAATGGTAGTTCGCTCTTACCAAAAGGAATTATAGCGGTTGAAAAAGATTTTTCGCGGGGAGAAGTAATAAATATCTGTGATAAGTCAGGAAAACAAATCGCACGAGGTGTAAGCCGTTATAATAGTGATGCGCTAAAACAAATAGCAGGACATCACTCACAAGAAATTAGTCAAATTATTGGCTATGAATATGGATCTGTAGCCGTACATCGGAATGATATGATTATCAAATAATAAGGAGGTTAAATGGAACTAGCTATAGGTGGCGTAATAGTCAACTGGTTAGGTGTATTAATTGTTTACTTGAATTCACTAAACAACTCAGCTTATCAAATGTTATTACCGTTAGTCATAATATCTGCATTAATAAGTACCCTAGGCATTTTATTTGCCAAAAATAATCAAAAATTAGCAGGTACTTTAATTATTATTGGCAGTATACTCTTTATCCCTTTAGGTTTAATAGGGATTTTTGGTGGAAGAAAAATAATTAACAAAGCTAATGAAAAAACATTAGAAGAAAGACGTAATTTATAGAAAAATTGGATATTAATTTTAAGGATAAAAATGGACTCTCAAAATATAAAATGTTTTCATGCTCGACGACACATCATACTTTTAATTATATTAAGTATAGTTATCTTTTTCGTGTCTTTGTCTTTACCAGGTAATCTAAAGATAAGTATAGGATTGCCCATATTAATAATTATTCGTGTTTTTTGGCAATACAATTTGGTTTATATTTCAATTGGGGAAGACTTTATAACTTATCGACCTGCTGCTCCAATAAGAAGTAGTGTAAGCATACTTTTTAAGGAAATCACATCAGTTAGTTATAAATATAATAAAGTTGTCATCAATTACATAAATAATATTAGTAACAAGCAATACACTGTAAATATACCTTTATCAGTTATGGAAGACGCGGAAAAAGAGAAACTTTTAAGCACGTTACATATCATTCTGAAAGATAAAGAAATATAAACTATAAAATTTTAACTTTATGCAAAAAAGGTATCTTTACCCATACCTTTTTTTATTAATTCAAAAGTTTATTTTATGAATTTATAATAAATTGCCAATGCTGTAATTAAAATTAATTATTATTAAGTGATATAAATCATTAATTTAAATACTTAACTATTGGTTACAGCTTTTTAGCAAAACATAATTAAAAGTTACTTAATGAGCATTGAGAACTATTGTGTAAATTGGCGATAGATGATCAAATTTGAGAACATTATTAACTTATATATTACAGCCTTTATAATAGATTTGTTTACTGGCTATATTGGTTTCTTTTTTACATTAAATACCTTCATATCTCAGCTTGCTTTTAAGCTTCATATTTGACAATCGCCTGAAAAATACATTATTGTTGGAATAAATTGATTCCTATTAGCAAAATTTGTTTAAGGTGACAGCTCATACCTCTTTAGCTCTATTATTTATTCTATAAGTTTTATAAATAAGAATTAGAGTGGGATGTATAATATCATTAGATAAATTATTTTTTAGAGAATCTGTATTCTGTCAAACACAGTGTGAGTAAAATCTATTAAGGTTAAGCAATGATAAACCAAATTGGAAAGTTAGCAAAACAAGCCTCATATCAATTAGCACAATGCCCAACTAAAATCAAAAATCAGGCTTTAATTAGTATTGCTGATTTATTGGAGCAAAGCTCTCAAAGCATTTTAGAGGCGAATCAAAAAGATATTGCTATAGCAAAAAATCAAGGATTGAGTGAAGCAATGCTTGATCGTTTATTATTAACGCCAGAGCGACTATACTCTATTGCTAATGATGTTCGCAAAGTTGTCTCCTTAACCGATCCTATTGGGCAAACTATCGATGGGTCAGTTTTAGAGAACGGATTAAAGTTACAACGTCACCGAGTTCCGCTAGGTGTAATTGGTGTAATATATGAAGCCCGCCCTAATGTTACTATAGATATTGCTGCTCTTTGTTTAAAAACAGGTAATGCAGCGATACTTCGTGGTGGAAAAGAAACGGTTAATACTAATACGGCTATCATATCCATTATTCAACAAGCATTAAATCAAGCCGGCTTACCTGAAACTGCTATTCAATCAATCGATAATCCTGATCGTAAATATATCACTGAGTTACTCAAACTTGATAAATATGTAGATATGATTATTCCTCGAGGCGGTGAGGCTCTACATAAACTTTGCCGTGAACATTCAACCATTCCGGTCATAACTGGCGGTATTGGAGTTTGCCATATCTTTGTCGATGAAAGTGCAGATTTTGACGCAGCTTTTTCAATCATTCTAAATGCGAAAACTCAACGACCAAGTACATGTAACTCTGTAGAAACATTACTCGTACATACTGAAATTGCAAATACTTTTCTGCCTAAACTTAGTCAAATTATGGCTGATAATCACGTCATATTACATGCTGATCCTGATGCTTATAAAATTTTAAATTCAGGCGTAGCAAATCTATTTCCAGTAGAAGATGACGAACTTAGACAAGAGTGGCTTTCCAAAGATCTGAACATAGTGATTGTTGATTCACTTGAATTAGCAGTTGAACATATTCGGGAATATGGAAGTGGCCATTCAGAAGCCATTCTAACTCGAAGTCTACTTAATGCAGAGCAATTCATTAAGCTAGTTGATGCGGCTGCAGTTTATGTTAATGCATCAACTCGATTTACGGATGGCGCACAATTTGGTTTAGGTGCCGAAGTTGCTGTCAGTACTCAAAAATTACATGCCAGAGGACCAATGGGTCTAGAAGCATTAACAACTTATAAATGGATTGGTTATGGTGAAGATTTAATCCGTCAATAATGATATTAGCTAACTGTTTATAAATTCAAACAGTTAGCTAAATAGAGATGGACTAATCAAAATTACGCATTAAAAGCGCATAATTTAAATCAATATCTTCAGCTACCGGAATATAAACAATATGGCCATCACCGAGTCCAGCAGGAACAGGTTGGCCTTTTTTATTTTCCATTCGTTCAATAATGAACGTTGTGTTACCTTTTGGTGTCATCATCTCAACACTATCACCTACTGAAAATTTATTTTTCACAATAATTTCAGCTAATCCATTTAAACGTTGACCACTAAACTCACCAACAAACTGTTGTCTATCTGACACTGAATGGCTATGAACATAGTTCTGCATATCTTCATGTTTATGACGACGCAAAAAGCCTTCGGTGTATCCTCGATGAGCGAGTGAATCAAGTTCAGTTAATAAACGAGGATCAAATGGCTTACCTTCACTCGCTGCATCAATAGCTTGACGATAAACCTGAGCGGTTCTAGCGCAGTAATAAAAGGATTTTGTCCGCCCTTCAATTTTTAATGAATGTACGCCAATTTTCGTCAAATCTTCAACTAATTCAACCGCTCTTAAATCTTTGGAATTCATGATATAAGTTCCATGTTCATCTTCAAAAGCTTGCATATATTCGCCAGGACGACCTGATTCTTCTAACATAAAGACTTGATCTGTTGTTGTGCCAATGCCCAAAGTCGGTTCAATTTGCTTTACAGGAATTGGTTCATATTTATGTACTATCTGCCCTACTTCGTCCTCCTTACCTTCGGACACTTTATATTCCCAACGACAAGCATTGGTACAAGTTCCTTGGTTAGAGTCACGTTTGTTAATATAACCAGATAATAAACATCGTCCCGAATAAGCCATACAAAGCGCACCATGAATAAAAACTTCAAGTTCCATCTCGGGTACTTTTTCACGAATTTCTTTTATTTCATCAAGAGACAACTCTCGTGATAATACAACGCGGGTTAATCCAATATTGTGCCAAAATTTTACCGTAGCCCAGTTAACGGCGTTTGATTGTACAGACAAATGAATTTCCATTTCAGGAAAATGCTCACGTACCAACATAATTAAGCCAGGATCAGACATGATAAAAGCATCAGGCTTCATATTTACTATAGGCTCTAAATCTCGAATAAAGGTTTTCAGCTTTGAATTATGAGGAGCTATATTTACAACTACATAAAATTTTTTGCCTTGCGCATGTGCTTCATTAATTCCTATCGCTAAATTTTCATGATTGAATTCATTATTTCGAACACGCAAACTATAACGTGGTTGACCAGCATAAACCGCATCTGCCCCATAGGCAAAAGCGTATCGCATATTTTTAAGCGAACCAGCAGGAGAAAGTAATTCTGGTTTTGAATATAAATTTGTCATTAAAAAATGCCTCTGATTTCAAGTCAGTATTACCCTATAAGGTAATAGGTTAAGCAAAATAGGATGGGCATTTTACGCTTTAGCTATAGGATTGGCAAATTAATTGTATTTACAATAAAGATCAAAAAAATCGCAATAAGAAACAATAATTTCACAAATCTAATCTTATCGCCTAATTTTATATGAGCTGTTGACCTAGATTTTTATAAAATTGGATGCGTGAAACGCACTAACTTTGTGACGAAGATCACATAACGCTATTATAAAGCCCAATATTTTTTTGTTTTTATAGCTCACATTTGTGCAAAACCACATAGATAGCAAACTAATTCGATAATAAAATTAGCGCAATACTTTTTAATAGTCATAGAAACATGAGGAAAATTTAAATGACTGAACTCATTAGTTGGTATGGAGCTATAATAGGACTTTTTCTTGCAATATTTCTTATATTACGTGGAATAAATCCAGTCTATTCGTTATTTTTTGGTGCGATAATTGGTGCTTTCATTGGTGGAGCAAATCTAATACAAACTGTCACAATTTTAACTACTGGTACTCAAAGTATCATGGGCACTGTGATTAGAGTATTAGCTGCGGGTATTCTAGCCGGGGTAATGATGGAATCGGGCGCAGCGGAAACTATTGCTCAAGCTGTCGTTAGAAAATTAGGTGAGAAAAAAGCATTACTCGCTTTAGCATTAGCTACAGGTATTATTACTGCATCAGGCGTATTTATTCCAGTTGCTGTATTAATCGTTGCACCTATTGCTTTATCTGTTGGTAATAAAATGGGCATTTCTCGATTAGCGTTATTATTAGCACTTTCTGGTGGTGGTAAAGCTGGGAATATTATATCACCTAACCCAAATACTATCGCTGTTGCCAATGGCTTCAATTTAAGCTTAAGTGATGTGATGATAGCGGGTTTTATTCCTGCTCTATTTGGTTTAATTGCAACTGTCGTTATCGCTTCATTGATAAAAAATAAAGGCGATAAAATTGCTAACGACGAAGTCGTTGCATTACAAAAAAATGATGCTGAACAGAAAAATAAAAATCCATCATTAGGCAAAGCAATCGTTGCTCCTGTAACAGCAATCCTTCTATTAATGGTTAGCCCTATAGGCAATATTTTCCATATTGAAGCACTAGCTAATTTAAAGATTGATGCATTATATGTGCTTCCTGTAGCAGGGATCATCGGCATGTTAGCAATGGGACAACATCGTAACATTGCAATGTATACCAAATCTGGGATTGAAAAAATGACACCAACTGTACTTATTCTTGTCGGTGCTGGTGCTATCGCAGGTTTAATTGGTTCATCAAACCTAGCAGCTCAAGTTATCAATATCATTGATTCAATGGGAATTTCTGGTTATTACTTATCACCAATTTCAGGTATCTTAATGGCAGCAGCTACAGCATCAACTTCAACAGGTGTAATTTTAGCAACAGGTACATTTGGTTCAACCATCACAGATTTAGGAATACCAGCTCTTAGTGCAGCTGTTATGATGCATACTGGTGCAACAGTTATTGATTCATTACCGCAAGGGAATTACTTTCATGTAACTGGCGGTAGTATGAATATGACAATTAAACAACGTATGAAATTGATTCCATATGAAGCGATGGTTGGTGGAACAATGACAATTATTGCCATTATTTTCTATCAATTTATTATGTAATATTAAGAGTAATTTTTATGAAACAGAAAACATTTGTTCTTGCTCCTGACTCATTTAAAGAAAGCTTAACAGCAAAGGAAGTGTGTCAAGCAATGGAGTCAGGTTTAAAAAAGGTATTTCCTGATGCCAAATATATTCATGTCCCAATGGCTGATGGTGGTGAAGGTACAACACAATCACTAGTCGATGCGACTAATGGAACTTTACATGCTTGTGAAGTTACTGGTCCACTTGGTAACAAAGTGACTGCCTATTATGGAATTCTAGGAGATAACACCACAGCAGTCATTGAAATGGCTTCAGCAAGTGGTATCCATCTTGTTACCAAAGAACAACGTAATCCATTAATTACCACAACCTTTGGTACAGGTGAATTGATTCTTGCCTGCTTAAAACAGGGTATTAAAAAAATTATTTTAGGTATTGGCGGTAGCGCGACAAATGATGGTGGAGCCGGAATGGCACAAGCCTTAGGCGTAAAGCTTTACGATAAAAACAATCAACTACTCCCTAAAGGTGGAGGAGCATTAGGCAATTTAGCTAGAATTGATATGTCTGAAGTAAATCCTCAACTTGATAGTGTAGAATTTATTGTTGCAAGTGATGTTACCAACCCACTTTGTGGTGAAAAAGGTGCTTCAAGAGTATTTGGACCACAGAAAGGAGCAACCCCTGAGATGGTTGAACAATTGGATGCGAACTTACAACATTATGCATCAATCATAAAATCTCAGTTAAATAAAGATGTTGCGACTATTCCTGGTGCTGGTGCTGCTGGCGGATTAGGGGCAGGATTAATGGCATTTACCAATAGTAAAATGGAAAAAGGCATCGATATTGTTATCAAATATAGTAATTTAGAAAACCAATTAATTGGTGCCGATTTTTGTTTTACAGGAGAAGGTGGAATTGATTTTCAAACCAAATTTGGAAAAACGCCTTATGGTGTGGCACAAACTGCCAAAAAACACAATATTCCAGTTATTGCATTAGCAGGAATGATTGGTGAAAACATCGAAGAACTTTATCCAGAAGGAATTAATGCCATTTTTGGAATCATCCCATCTCTATCTAAGATTGAAGATTTATTGGCTGATGGATTCAAAAATATTGAACGAACCAGTGAAAATATTGGTCGCTTAATTAGTATTACTAAACTTTAACACTTTTAGACACTAACAAACAAAAGCATGGGGAAATAAAGAGGCTATTCTTTACTCCCCAATTATTATCTAATTAAACATAGATAAATCTTAATATTAAATTAACAGACCTAAAGTCTGCTATAATTAAAAAGTTTTAACACGATCTCAACAAAAGTTATAGTAATAAAATTAAAATCAATGAGTTATGAATTAGAACTTGTTAATAATATAAGGTTTATCGCTATGAAATCGCAAAGCATCTCACCAATACTTGCTCAATATATTGTTGATAAAACTATGAAAATCATCAACTGTAATGTCAATATAATGAATAATCATGGTGAAATTATAGGTAGTGGTGATACACAACGTATTGGCGAATTACATGAAGGTGCGGTGTTAGCTATATCACAAGGCAGAGTTGTTACCATTGACAATCCAACTGCAAAAAAACTTAAAGGAGTTAAACCTGGTGTTAATTTTCCACTAAAACTAAAAAAAGAAATTGTTGGCGTTATTGGCATAACAGGTGAACCCGCACAAATAATCCAATTTGCTGAACTTGTGAGCATGACAGCAGAGATGATGATGGAACAAGCTTTATCATTCAATCAACAATCTCAAGAAAATCGGTTAAAAGAAGAGTTTATATTATCAATAATTCAATCAGATAAAACGCTTTCAAATATAAATGAATGGAGTCGAAAATTAAATGTTGACTTATCGTTAGCTTATGTTGCTGTTATTATTGAAATCGAGAGTGGTCAGCTGGGAATTCAAACAGCAATGGAGGAGTTACAACAAATCCGAAATGAACTCGAAACACTAACCAAACTAGTAGCCATAAAGTCACTAACCGAAATTGTTATATTACTACCCGCTTTAAATAAGTTTAACCGATGGGATTTTTCAGAACATAAGGCAAAACTAGAAAAACTAGTTAGCCATACAAAACTGCTTAGTCAATTTGCAATAAAAATATCTTTAGGAAAATATTTTCATCAGGGAAACGACACAATAGCAAGATCTTATCAAACAGCTAAAACAGCTTTAGAAATCGGTAAAAAAAGATTACCAGAATGCCGTAACTACTATTATCAAGATCTTATCTTACCGGTTTTATTAGATGGTTTAAACCAAGATTGGCAAGCTGAAGAATTACTTTCCCCTTTAAATAAATTAAAAGCATCTGATACAAATGGTTTATTGCAAAACACGCTTGAAACTTGGTTTTTTAATAACTTGCACAATAGCAATACTGCCAAAAATCTATTTATACATCGCAATACACTTGAGTATAGATTGAATAATATTGCCAAACTAACTGGATTAGATTTATCGAAATTTGATGATCGTGTACTGCTTTATATTGCACTACAACTCGATAAATAACCTTATATTTTAAATATAATGAAATTATTCATCACCAGCCTCAATAAGCGGCAAATACTCTTGCCAGCGATATTCTCGTATCGGCATTGGATTTGAATTCTCAAAATATAAAACTAGTGCTGGTTTGATACCATTCCAATTATCGACAAACTCATATCGAGTAAGAAAACCCTCTTTTATCAATTTTTTGACTTTAGCGTGATAATTAAAATAACTCATAATTTATATTATCCTAATTATTGATAAAAATTATAAAAAAAATCGCAAGTTAATCAATTTTGAATTATAAATGATAAATCTTCATTGAAGATATAAAGTTAACTTTTAAAAATAAAAATCGGAACCATGGATAAAAGTGCTAACCACAAAGATTTAATAAAAATAAAATGCAACGGCTTAATTTAGTTTATTAATAATATGGCAAGTTCCGATTATCGAGCAATATTAAATAATAAGATATAAATAAATATTACATAAAACCATTAGTGAACTTTGTTAACTTAATGAATTATAAAATTATTTTAAAAAGACTTTGGATTAAGGTTGGTATCTCTACCACTAATCTATAGCAACTTAGTTTTATTACAGAAATTTTAATTAATTAAAACATTGACGTTAATGGAGACGAGTCCCTAGTCGAGGTAGACGGATTTTCAATTTGTTATAATTTTAATTCTTACATATTCTAACATTCTTTCAATTCGCCTCAACGTTGTTAGAGTAAATCTTTTATAACTAAATATTACTTTTTGACAAATTTAATTAATTTCATTAAATAAGCACACAAAAAAAACAGGCCACCTTGTGTGAGATTTTTATTACTCATAATTTTTACTCAAATAACTAAGTTCTAAAAAATATTACTGATCAACTGTTAATCTATTATATTATTTTATTAATATTTAAAATCAGTTAGGATAAACTCAATGATATATTAGATCGGAGTATTTTTTTGGCTGAAGCGGCTATTAATGAATTAGCGGCACAAAACAAAACACGTTGATGAATTTTAGTTGTTAATCCATCATTTTCCTTAAAAATTTATTTAGGCAATAAAAAAACCGCCGAAGCGGGTTGTTAATTGTTAATTTTTAATTGTTTACATTGTTAAACGTTAATTCCTGCGTATACAGGGAACACTTCACTGGTTATTTTAAACATGAATATATTTTCGGTTTATCCCTATGTGTATAGGGAACACTTATGGTTTCGGCATTGGTGTTATCTTGTTTTCTTCTGTTAGAGACTCTCTAACAATTTTAGCTATTTCATCAATTACATTTTTACTTTTAAAAAATTCACTCGCAGTTTTATACTTATCTAATAAGTTTGGGTGTTGAACATCAAATTTCACTAATCCAAAATAAAATGCTTCAATAGTTGAAGCGGGCTTGTCATCTTCTTTTAAGTTATTTATTGTTTCCATCGTTGTTTCAACATATTTTTGAAAATAACTATCAGCAGTCACGCAATTTTTCAATGTCGGAAACATAACATTATTTTTTGTGCCAACACAAATTAGGTCAAGCTTACTTCCTTTGTTTATATTCATAGCATCATTTTTATTTTTTAGTTCGAGAGAAACATACTCAAATTGATTTTTACCATTTGCAACAATATAAGGATCGCCTGACAAATCAGTTTTTACGCCCGAAGCAACTGTTTTAATATTAATTAATTTTCCATTATATGTTTTTTCATATTTATATTGGTTATTTTCATATTCGCTTATTAGTTGTGATGCTTTAGCTACAGAAATTTCATCACTTATATTGGATTTTCCACCATTTCTAAAAACAGATACATCTTCTTTTATAACAAGTTCAATAAGCCTTTTTGCATTATCATTTGCCGACACATTAAAACCAATTAACATTAATAGCGAGACAGCGATTATCTTTTTCATTTATTATTTCCCATTCATAAAGACGACAAAATAACAAATTAATCATACTTTTTCAAACTTTCCGCCAACACAAACTAGCTTGCTGTGCCAGTTTGTACCGTATAAATCGCCGTTATACTCGGTGAGTTTTGACTCAACACGAACAAGCGAACCAATTCTATAATGCGGATTGCATAGCGTTGTAGCTTCTAAACCTTCGTTGCTTTTTTTGGGGCTTCCAATCATTCCTGTATTTCTAGAAATAACCCAGCCCTCGTTATTAGCAAGGGCTTTATTTTTAGGAATAACAACTAGCTGATCATCTTGTATAGACCAGTCCGCATTATTGTTAATAGCGATTTTATGCATTGCTTCGCGCGTATCGCACATCATCACTTTACCGCGAGGCAAAACTCTGTCATTGGGTAAATTAATCGCCCCTTTATGGACATCAAAACTACTCACAGCTTCATTTAAAAAGTCACTATCTTTCTGCCCTTTCTGCATTGTTTTGACTATTGTTTTTTTCGGTGTATGCTCTTATTACCTGATGACACAAAACCAGTTAATAGCTGTAATTTTGAAACAAGTTTAATTTTAATTGTACCGTTTAAATGCGGAAATATAATATAGGAGAAGCATTGATCCAAAAAACATTTAATTCATATTGGCAGGATGCAAAACGAAAAGCAGAAGAAAAATTAGGCAGAGAAATCGATTGCACATTTCATGATATTAAAGCTAAAGCTATTTCAGACTACGAAGGTGCGACCAAAGATAAACAGCTATTTAGTGGTCACAAAACTGAAGCGCAAGTTAATAAATATGATAGAAAAGTCAAAGTTACACCGACGCTAAACCCGCCCCCAAAAGAAGATTTATTCTAACTGTATATTCTAAGTATATTCCAAGTGGTTTAATTTTTTAAACATCCGAATTTCTAATTTATTAATTTATTTGATGTTTTAATGGAGGCGCGTCCCGGAGTCGAACCGAGGTAGACGGATTTGCAATCCGCAGCATGGCCACTCTGCCAACGCGCCGTAGAGGTCTATCTGAATAGGTGGCAAATATTAGCATTGGCTTACTCTATCGTCAAGGTTAAATAGGTTATAAATACAGCAGTCGTAGCGATTATTTCAATTGTCCTATATTTAGGACATTAATAAAAAATTTAAAAGCACCTACGTCAAGATAAATTATTGAAAAAAAGTTGAGGAACAGGGTTTTTGAGTTTAAAAATCGACTTTATCCGTAAAAATTACCTTTTTATATACCTAGAAATAAAAAGAATATAATTCGTGTTATAGATTCCAACTTTTTAAAATAATATTTATTTTTGTATAGAAATTGATTTATCACTTGATAATTGACCGTATTTAGTATAAAAATAGCGCTGCATTTAACAATATATTTTTAAGGAAAGGAAATGTTCAAGAAATTACTAGCTGTATCATTATTAAGTTTTGTCCTAGTTGGTTGTGGTGACGATGGACTTAAAATTGATTTTTCTACTCAAGAAACTTATGCAACTTCTATTCAAAAAGTTACTGAAAAATTAAGTGACTCTGATAAGCTTGCTTTTGGACGAGCACTAACTAAAGTAGCTTCTACTGCTGCACTTAACCCAGCTAATGCTGGCGATCAAAATAAAATCTTTACTGAAATGAAAAATAAACTTGATGGAAAAACAGCAAAAGAAATCATCAGTGAATTTGATAAATAATTTTCTTTTATTACACTAAAAACCCGCTTTTGCGGGTTTTTTTATGGAAAAGTCTAATATTATTGAATCTTTTTTATTATTGATAGCAACTAATAGGATTATGTGAAGTAAATTTGATTAATAAATTATAAAATTATTTTTAATTTCTAAGACGAATTTTATATACTTGCTTCACTAAAATAGTTTTTTGAGGTGTGCAATGATTGAACTAAAACTCAGAGAAGTAAAAAAAGACTTATCAACTAAGGAGTTAAAAGTATCCGAATATATTATTGCAAATACTCAAGCGCTAAAAAATATGAGTATACAAACCTTAGCAAAACACAATCATGTTAGCACAACGACCATTTTACGACTTTGTAACAAATTAGGTTATAAAGGTTTTAGTGATTTTAAGGTCGATCTTATCGGCTCAATTCCTCAAAAGCTTAGTACTGAAATTCTTCAAGATGATATTAATTTGAATGACTCTCTTGAGGAAGTAAATAGCAAAGTTCAAGCTATGGAAAAATCCTCTATAGACGAAACTCATTCCATTGTTAATACTCATGCATTAAACAGTGCCATCGAATTAATAATCAAAAGTAACAAAATTGTGATATTTGGCGTAGGAAGCAGTGGCTTGGTTGGTAAAGAGTTTGAATATCAACTAATTAAAATCAAGAAAGATGTAAATTGTCATTTTGATGCTCATATTTCACGTAGTTTGATCAGCACGTTAGACAAGAATGATCTTGTTATTATTATTTCGCATTCTGGTGAAACACCTGAATGTGTAGATTTACTTAAACTTGCTGGACAATCATCAGTCCCTTCTATTGCTATTACTAAAATGGGGCAAAGTCAAATTTCATCATTAGCCTCTTTTGTCTTACATACGACATCTATGGAACACGCTTCTAGATTGATTCCTGTTCGTTCCAAAATTTCACAAATATCAGTCATTAATATGTTGTTAACTAACTTATTTATTCGTAAATATGATGAAAGGTTACTACAGCAAACTCAAAATCGTGAAAAACGAAAATATCCTCGATATACCCAGAAGTAATAACAAATTTACCAATCAAATAATCTCATCAAGTTGAAAAGTCATTAACTTAAACTTTTCCTTTAATAAATTTGATCTTGTTCACAAAATTATAAAAATTTCTTAAAAAATGGATGACTATTTTTAAATGTAGATGTAACTTTATTACTAAACATACTTACATATTTAGTAATAAAGTTACAAACAAGGAAATTTTTATGTCTAATCCTTTACCTATCATTTTAGCAAGTCATGGCCCTTTTGCTCAGGGTGCACTTGAATGTGCACAGATGCTTATGGGCGAGCAAGAAAGTATCCACATTATTTCAGTTTTAGTTGATAGCAATATCAATAACTTACGACAAGAAATGCAAAGTAGTTATAAAAAACTTAATCAAGGCAATGGAGTAATTATTTTGGTTGATATTATGGGAGGAACTCCCTGCAATCTTGCTAGCGAATTACTGATATCCCATGACGATGTTTTACTATTTTGTGGTTTTAATATTCCCGTACTACTTGAAGTTTTAAACAATCGAGAAGGAACATTGAACGATGCCAAACAAGCTATTGAAGAAGCATTTCCTCAAAGCTGTAAAGACGTTAGACAACTGCTAAATATTAAAAATGAACAAGTTAATGAATTGTAAGGAGAACACCAATGCCAATTAATGTAGCACGAATCGATGACCGATTAATTCATGGACAAGTTATTACTACTTGGGTGAAAAACTATGATATCGAGCAAGTATTAGTCATCAACGATAAAGTTGCTGATGACAAAGTTCAACAATCAGTATTAACCATGTCTGCACCGCCAGGATTAAAGGTTTTGATCTTTGGAGTACAGCAATTTATCGAAATCTTAAAAAAGACAACTATCAAAAAAAGAACAATGTTACTGTTCACCAATAGTATTGACGTTGACGCATTAGTGGACGGTGGATTGTCACTGGAAAAACTCAATGTAGGTGGAATGAGAATGCAAGATGGTCGTCATCAATTATCAAGAGCGGTGTCTGTCACACCAGAAGAAGAACAAGCGTTTAGAAATCTCATTGCAAAAAATGTTGAAGTTGAAATTCAGATGGTGCCTAAAGATCCCATTGTCGATCTAAAAACCCTACTCAGCTAACACTATTTATTAAAACATTTATTTCTATAATTTGGAGGTTAACTCATGTTAACACAAGCTATTCTTGTCGCCATTTGGGCGGGAATTTGTTCACTCGATGATGTCGGGCCACAAATGTTACGTCGGCCTTTATTAACCGGTACTGTAGCAGGCATCATCATGGGTGATATGGTTCAAGGATTAGCCATTGGTGCAACACTTGAACTTATGTGGATGGGCGTTGGAAATGTTGGAGCTTACTCAGCGCCAGATATTGTTGCTGGTGCAATTATTGGCGTTTCATTAGGTATTTCAACTGGCGGTGGCGTTGCCACTGGAGTTGCATTAGCCCTACCCGTTTCAATACTTTGCCAACAATTACTTATTCTATGGCGATCATTTGCTTGTTTCTTAAATCCATGGGCAGAAAAAAGCATACAAAATGGAGATTATAAAGGACTAGTTAAAGTACATTATTTTTCAACACCTATATGGTTTTTAATTAGAGCTGTTCCATGCTTTTTAGCAATTTATTTTGGCAGTGATCTGATTAAAACAATTTTAGACGCTATTCCAAAGAATATAATTGATGGTATGGGTGTCGCTTCAAAATTAATCCCAGCAGTAGGTATTTGTATTCTATTGTTGATGTTATTAAAAGGCTCAATGTGGTTCTTCTTTTTGCTCGGATTTGTTTTAACTAGTTACCTAAAACTACCAATCATACCTGTTACCTTCGTTGCACTTGCCTTTGCTGTTTTATATGACATGGCATTCACCGCGGGCAAAAACAATAATCAAAATAATCAAGAAAAACCTATGCAAAATGACAGTATTGAAGAGGAATATGACCTATGAACAATGAAAAGAAAATTACTAAAAAAGATCTTAATAGTGTCTTTTGGAAAATACAAACAATCCCTTTTTCATTCAACTATGAAAAATTACAAACGATTGGATTTGCTCACTGTATGATTCCAATTCTAGACCGTCTTTATAAGGACGCCGATAAAGAAACTCGCGTTAGAGCAATGCAACGCCATTTTGAGTTTTTCAATACGCAAGTTAATGCCGGAGCATTAGTTCTTGGCGTTACAGCTGCTGTCGAGGAGAAAACAACGGAAGAAGAAAAAGATGCGGTCATCTCGTTAAAAGCTGGATTAATGGGCCCGTTTGCAGGTTTGGGTGATAGTCTACTGAAATTTACTTGGATGCCGATATGTGGAAGTATTGGCGCAGCTTTTGCGTTACAAGGTAATATCATTGGACCCATATTAATGTTTTTCATCTATAATTTAGTCAACATTTTTACAAAATATTTCTTTGTTCATTATGGATATAACAAAGGAATTGATCTTATAGAGCAATCTAAAAATTCAAATATTATTCAGCGAATTAGTAACGTTGCTAATGTCGTTGGCGTAATGGTGCTAGGATCGTTAATAGCCTCAACAGTAAAAGTATCAACACCTTATTTAATTGAAGTTGGTGAGCAATCAATAAAAGTTCAAGAAATGTTTGATAAGGTAATGCCAAATTTATTAACGCTTCTTTTTACCTTAGCTGTATTTTTCTTAGTTAGGAAATTTCAAGGTAAATATACAGTATCGCTCATTATTGCTGTAATGGTAATTGGAGTCGTTCTTTCATCAGTCGGCATATTACACTAGGTAGGAAGAAAGTTATGTTAGAAAAAAATAATGAAATATCAGTAATTAGGAATAAGCAAGGAAAATTAGAAGTTACTTTTAATAGTGATAAGCCTGCAGATTTATATTGGACAACCGAAGCTGATGTAAATACTAATAATAAAACGCTAATTGGAAAAGCATTAAAATCCCCAGTAATATTTGATGATCCATTAAATGCTAAAAGCCGAATCTATCTCATATTACAAATAAATGACCAAAAACCATTTTTATTTGGAGAACGAACATTACCAATCAATGGACTAAATAATTTCCGTGATTTTGGAGGTTATGTCGGTGCAAAAGGAAAACGTATAAAATGGGGAATGTTGTATCGTTCTAATCATCTTCATGACCTAAAACCTGATGCACAACAATATATAAAAGCATTGAATATAAAAACAATCATTGATTATCGTTGTGAAAATGAGGTTAAAACAAGCCCGAATTGTTCAATTGGTGAAAAACAAACTTTTAATTTGGATGCCTCTGCTCAAACAGCAGAATTAGCTGCACAATTTGCAGCTGATCCAAGCAATGAAGATCGGGCATTAATTGAAAGTGTTCTTCGAGATATTCCAAAGGAGTTAGTTAATGGTGACGGTATACAAGTACTTGAGCAATATCGTAACTTTGTACTAAGTGAAAAATCTAAAAAAGCCTATCGAGAAATGTTAAGAGTAATTTTAGATTCAAATAACAGCCCTAGCCTTCAACACTGTCGAGGCGGTAAAGATCGGACGGGTTATGGTGTATTGTTAATTCAAGTTATGTTAGGTGTATCTGAATCAGATATTATATATGATTATATGCTAACACATGATAATCGATTGGAACGCAATAAAATAAAAATGGCTGCTTATCGAGAGATCACTGATAATGAAGACGTTTTGGGTTATCTACTAAGTTTAATTGATACCCGAGAAATCTTTATTAATGAGGTTTTCGATACTATGAGAAAAATTGCAGGCTCACCTAGCAATTACATTAAGCAAGAACTTGGTTTTACCGATAAAGATTTCGAAAAAATGGCGTCTATTTATCTCGAAGCTTAATCATTCAGTTAATAATTTAAAAGCGTAATTGTAAAATTGCGCTTTTTTCAATTTAAACAAATTATTGAAATTAATTGTAAAAACATGAAGCATAAATAAAAAGTGCTGAAAAACTTTAAAATGAGCTTTCTACTTTTTCCACTGTTCAACTAAATCTAATTGATCTCAGTATAATTTTCGAAAGCACAAGAAAATCAATAATCACCACTTATCAAAAGATGTCAGATATATTTCCATGCTGAAGTGAAATTGAATTTATATTCAATAATGAAGAAAAATTTTAAAAAACTGATGATTATAAAGCTATGAATCCATTACTATATTTGATTAAATTCTTAATCTAATGCTTTTAATTATTTTTTGAAGCATTAATTGAGACAAAGAATATACCCATCATTAATAATGCATAACGCTGTAATGTTTATCATGCTAAATGACAAAAACTAATATTGTTAGAAGACATTAAACCCAAATAAACTTATTTAAAATTTTGTAATATCGTTAACCAATCATCACTTAATTTTGCATGAATAGTGATAGGGGTAGATGTAATGGGATGAATCATTTTAACAGTACTAGCATGTAACATCAGGCGCTTAATATCAAAATATTGACTAAAAGCTCGATTTTGATGAAGATCACCATGTTTACTATCACCTATGATAGGGTGAAAAATATGTTTAAGATGACGACGTAATTGGTGCTTTCTTCCTGTTTGTGGTTTTAATTCAACAAAGCTATATCTAGCTGTTTTATATTTACCCACTTCAATAGGCAACTCTATTTTACTCAAACCTTTATAAAAAGTTATAGCATCTTGGGCCGGCTTATCTTTACGAGTAAACTTATCAGCGATTTTATCCAACTCTTCAACTAAGGGATAATCAATGATTGCTTCATCATCAACATAACCACGTACAATAGCATGGTAAACTTTTTCTATTTGTTTGGATGCAAATTGTTCAGATAACAATCTTGCAATCTCACTAGATAAAGCAAAAATTAATACACCTGATGTTGGTCGATCAAGACGGTGGATGGGATAAACATGCTGTCCGATTTGATCGCGCAACGTTTGCATGACAACGACAGTTTCATTTTTATCAAGCCAGCTTCGGTGTACTAACCACCCTTCTGGCTTGTTGATTGCGATTAAATCATTATCTTGATAAAGAATTTCAAAGACCATCTTAAAATTAATATTTCTAATTTAAAAATATTTTTTCAAGTTCAGCGGCAATACTTGGGCTGTTATTATCGCCAATTGAATAATTGGCTTTTTCTTTGACTTCTTTATCCGCATTACCCATTGCTATGCCTAATCCTGCTATGGATAACATACTGATATCATTGTAACTATCACCAAAAGCTACAATTTCACTTAATTTGATATTTTCATGTTCAGCCCAATGCTTTAATCCGTTTCCTTTAGTATTCCCTTTTACCGCCACATCAGCACGATTTGACCATGACCATTCACAAGAAAACTCACCAAGCGCATCAACCGCATTTGAAAATTGTTTTAATGCTGAAATATCATGACTACTAGTCGCAAATTTGAAAATCAAATTTGCTTGATCAATCAGTTTCTCGAAGTCATCAACTTTTTTAACTTCTGGTTGTAGAAATTCAGGTAAAGACTTCACCCATTGAAAGAAACCTTCTAAATGATCATCAAGAACTTCATAATTCATAAACTGATCAGTATAAATCATAGTATGAATGCCATATTGGTTAACTAAATTTAACAATGTTTTTGCTTGTTGTTTAGTCATTGGTTTTGCAGCAAAGTTTTGCTGCTTTTCGAAATCGTATAAATAGGTTCCATTACAGCAAATCGCAGGTGTAGATAAATTTAGTTGGTAGTAATAAGGGTGAATAACGGTATGATGACGACCTGATACCAAAATGACTTTAATTCCTTTATCACTAATTCTTTGTATCATATCTACTGTTTCAGGAAGGATTAAACGATTACTACCAAGTAACGTACCGTCCATATCAAATGCGACTGCTTTATATTTCATAAGATTTCTCTTCCTCTTTCTTCTTAATACCCATTAATAGCTAATAATCTGATTGTTGGTAAATTATCAAAAGCTAAAAATCTATCTTTTGTCGCCCAACAAAGGAATGTGACAATGTCGTACCATCAACCATTTCAAGCTCTCCACCCACTGGTACACCGTGCGCAATGCGACTCGCAACGATATTAAATTCATTACACATTTGGGCGATATAATTAGCTGTAGCATCACCTTCAACAGTGGGATTGGTAGCTAAAATAACTTCACTAATTGATTCTGAACTTAACCTACTTTTTAAAAGGTCGAGACCAATATCACTCGGGCCAATACCATCAAGTGGTGACAGATGCCCCAGTAAAACGAAATAACGACCACTATACTGCCCTGTTTGCTCAATAGCAAAAATATCTGCTGGAGATTCAACCACACAGAGTTGATTGCTACTTTGTCGACGGATATTCGCGCAGATATTGCAGATCTCCTGTTCAGTAAAGGTTCGACATTGTTTGCAATGACCAATATTATTCATAGCCTCATTTAACTCATGAGCTAAATGGAGACCAGCTTGACGATTACGTTGTAATAGATGATAAGCCATTCGTTGTGCTGATTTTGGACCAACTCCAGGTAAGCAGCGAAGTGCGCTAATAAGTGATTCTAGTAACGGACTGATTTGCATGAATTAACCACATAATTAAAAGATGAATAATAATACCTTGTTTGAATTGTCTGTAAAACAAAAAATATTCTATTACTTTAATTTAAAAATAATTAATCTTTCATATATCACTAATAACAATTAGTAACTGAAAATTAAGCTTAATTGTGTTTTAGTTTATTTTTTCCTGCGACGATAAAAGCTTTTGGGCTCTTCGCCTTTTAATAGGCGCATTATGTTGCTACTATGGCGAATAATGATTAAGCATGAAAGCATTGTAACAGGTAATGTCAATTCTGGTTTAAATAACCAAACATATAAAGGTGCAAAAAGAAAACCGACTATTGCCGCGACAGAAGAATAACCCGTTGTAATTAATGTAAAAAACCAAGTCAACAAAAAGCAACCTGTAAAATCAAGTCCAATCGGCGCCATCATTCCTAACGCAGTTGCTACCCCTTTTCCACCACGAAAATGAAAAAAGCATGGAAAAATGTGTCCAAGACAAGCCGAAATACCAATAATACCTAAAAAGAAAGGTGATATTCCAAGTCGATAAGCAATATAGACCGGAATAGCACCTTTTAACATATCAAAGATTAATACAAAAACAGCAGGTAATCGCCCATTAATCCTTAATACATTTGTCGCACCGGGGTTATGAGAACCATATAAAGAAGGATTATGTAACTTCATCAAATGGCAAATTATCATAGCACCTGAAAGTGAACCACAGAGATAAGCAATAATGATCATTAGTATAATCTGTAATGACAAAACCCTTCTCCTATGGTTAACTTTATTTATATAACAATACTTACTACTTTTGCTTTTCCAGTAATGGTTTTAAGTATTTACCAGTATAAGATTTTTTCGATTTAGCAACGTCTTCTGGTGTTCCTTCGGCGATGATTTCTCCACCGCCACTACCTCCTTCTGGACCTAAATCGACAATCCAATCGGCAGTTTTGACAACATCTAAATTATGTTCGATAACTACAATAGTATTGCCTTTATCTCTCAATGAGTGTAGTTGAGCAAGCAATTGTTTTACATCCGCAAAATGTAAGCCCGTAGTTGGTTCATCTAGGATATAAAGTGTGCTACCAGTATCTCGCTTAGATAACTCTTTTGCAAGTTTTACTCGTTGCGCTTCACCTCCAGATAATGTTGTTGCTGATTGACCAATGGTAATATAAGCAAGACCAACATCAATTAAAGTCTGTAATTTGCGTGAAATCATCGGTACCGCGTCAAAAAATTCTCGACCTTCTTCAACAGTCATGTTGAGGATTTCATTAATCGACTTACCTTTGTATTTGATTTCTAATGTTTCTCGATTATATCGTGCGCCATGACACTGATCACAAGGTACATAGATATCAGGTAAAAAATGCATTTCAACTTTAATTAAACCATCACCTTGGCAAGCTTCACAGCGTCCACCTTTAACATTAAAGCTAAAACGTCCAGGATTATAGCCTCTTGCCCTGGCTTCTGGTACCCCTGCATAAAGCTCACGAATTGATGTAAAAAAGCCAGTATAAGTTGCTGGATTAGATCGTGGTGTCCGTCCAATTGGGCTCTGATCTATTGCAATAACTTTATCAAAAAAGTTTAATCCTTTAATTGATTTGAATGGTGCAATTTCGGTTTTTTCAGCGCCATTTAATTCGTTTTGAGCTAATGGATATAAGGTGTCATTGATTAATGTTGATTTACCTGATCCAGAGACGCCAGTAATACAAGTAAATAGCCCTACAGGAATGTTTAATGTGACATCTTTAAGATTATTTCCTGTCGCGCCAATCAATGATAACATCTTTTTCTTATCAACTTTATGACGTTTAGCTGGAATCTCAATTTTCTCTTTTCCAGAAAGATATTTACCAGTCAAAGAGTTCTTACTTGCCATAATCTGTTTTGGCGTACCTTGAGCAACAACTTCACCACCATGGACACCAGCGCCTGGTCCAATATCAATCACATAATCAGCAGCCATTATCGCTTCTTCATCATGTTCAACAACAATGACGGTATTACCTAAATCGCGTAAGTGAGTTAATGTATCAATCAAGCGACTATTATCACGCTGGTGCAAACCAATTGATGGTTCATCGAGAACATACATAACACCAACAAGCCCCGCACCAATCTGACTAGCCAGTCGAATTCGTTGTGCTTCCCCACCGGATAAGGTTTCAGCAGAACGTGACAGGGTTAAATAATTCAAACCAACATTAATTAAAAATTGCAGACGATCATTAATTTCTTTTAAAATCTTTTCGGCTATCTGCGCTCGTTGTCCGGTTAAAGTAAGCTTATCAAAGAAATCTTTAGCTTGTTGTGTACTTAAATCACTAATTGTTGGTAAATTAGTATCATTAATAAATACATGACGCGCAGTTCTACATAATCGTGAACCGCCACAACATGGGCAAGGACGATTACTGATATATTTAGCTAACTCTTCACGGATAGTTTGTGAATCAGTTTCTTTATAACGACGACTAAGATTATTGATGATCCCTTCAAAAGGGTGATTACGTTTAACGACATCACCACGATCATTGGTATAAACGAACTGTATTTCTTCATCACCAGAACCATTTAATAGAATATCTTTTACTTTGTCAGATAATTTTTCATATGGCTTATCGATATCAAATTTATAATGGTTTGCTAGCGATTTTAACATTTGAAAATAGTAGAAATTACGTCTATCCCATCCTTTGATCGCTCCGGCAGCTAAAGAAACTTCAGGCATTTGAACAATACGCTTTGGATCAAAATATTGTTGTACACCTAAACCGTCACATTCCGGACATGCACCAGCAGGATTATTGAATGAGAATAATCGCGGCTCAAGTTCTGGAATGCTATAACCACATATAGGACAAGCAAAATTGGCAGAAAATAGATGCTCTTCTGCTTTCGGATCATCTAAATTCGCGACTTTGACAATACCATTAGTTATGGAAAGCACTGTTTCGATTGATTCGGCTAAACGTAATTTCAAATCATCCCGAATTCGGAAACGGTCAACAACGACTTCAATTGTGTGTTTTTTCTGAAGCTCAAGTATTGGTGGATCTGAAAGGTCATAAACATCACCATCAACTCGAACTCGAATATAACCACTTGCTGCAAGTTGTTCAAATAATTTAACGAACTCACCTTTACGCTCAGTAACAACCGGCGCAAGCAACATATAGCGGTTTTCAGATGGCAGAGCCATAATACTATCAACCATTTGCGACACAGTTTGCGCAGCTAAGGGTAAATTATGATTTGGACAGCGTGGCTCACCGATTCGAGCAAATAAAAGTCGCAAATAGTCATAAATCTCAGTGATTGTTCCTACTGTTGAGCGAGGATTATGCGATGTTGATTTTTGCTCAATCGAAATGGCAGGAGATAATCCTTCAATATGATCGACGTCAGGCTTTTCCATTAGTGATAAAAATTGACGAGCATAAGCTGATAATGACTCAACATATCGCCTTTGGCCTTCAGCATATAAGGTATCAAATGCTAATGATGATTTACCAGAGCCGGAAAGACCGGTGATAACAACCAATTTATCTCTTGGTATAACTACATTTATATTTTTTAAATTGTGTGTTCTTGCACCACGAATATCGATATCTTTAATTGACATAGATCTCTTCTTATGTGTGTTTTTAAATAAATAAAATTAACTGTATATTATACCAGTATCAAGTGATTAAATATACAACTATATAGCTCAATAGGGTCTATTAGCAGAAATTCAATAATATAAGCCAAAATTGTCAATTAAATAGCACAAATTAAGCATTTTTTACCCCTCAAAAACCCCGTTCCTCAACTTTTTTTCAAAATAGATTAGAACTAAAAGTTATATTTCTATAACTCTAAATTATTGGTTTCTTGAATTTAATCATCTTACAATAAATCATTGATACACTTTTTTGATATAAGGAATAATTTTGAATAACGACGTTTTACAAGCATTAAATTTATTAAAATCGAAAAAATGGATAGATTTGACTCATGCATTTGATCACAATTCGCCCCATTTTTTTATGTTTAAACCGGCTGAAATAAAAACACTATTTGACCACAGTGATGGCTTTTTAGCGCAAAACTTTAGTTTTGCTGGTCAATATGGTACTCATTTAGATGCGCCAATTCATTTTGTTCCTAATACTCGTTATTTGCATGAACTTGAATTACAGGAATTAGTATTACCTCTAATCGTAATTGACCAATCTATACGTGCAAAGCAAGATCCCAATTTTTCTTTTTCTAAAGATGACGTTTTAGCTTTTGAAAAGCAACATGGGCAAATTGAAGCGGGTAGTTTTGTTGCGTTGAGAACTGACTGGAGTAAAAAATGGCCATCACAATCTGCAATGGAAAATAAAGATGAGGATGGAAACAATCAAATTCCAGGCTGGGGACTTGATGCATTAAAATTTTTATTTGAAGAACGAAAGATTAAAGCTATTGGCCACGAAACTTTTGATACCGATTCAGCAAAAGCATTTCGGGAAAATAATGCGCTAAAAGGCGAATACTATGTTTTAGAGCAAGATACTTATCAAGTAGAATTAATGACAAATTTAGATCAATTGCCAACCAAAGGCGCGGTTATCTTTAATATTGTAGCCAAACCAAATAACGCTTCGGGTTTTCCAGTACGCTCTTTTGCAATACTACCGTAATCTATTTTGCCTAAAAATCGATATTAAATATTTTTAGAGCCAAACTATTCTGATAGAAAAAACGGTCATTACTGACCGTTTTATTTACTAACCTTCAATTAGTTTTGGCGTAGCATCCAAAGGAATAATAGCACCTCGATACTGAATCACGGTACCGGCAACTAGGTGACCTTGGCTTGCTGATTGTGAAGGATTTTTACCACTTAAACGTGCAGCTAAATAACCCGCACTAAATGAATCCCCAGCTGCCGTGGTATCAATAACATCTTCTTTAGCGATTTTATTTGCTGGAACGTCAAAACGCCCTTCCACAGAATCAATAATACAACTATCGCTACCACGTTTAATGACCACTTCAGAAACACCAAACTTTTTAGTTCGTTCAATTACTTGTTCGTACGGTAACTTGCCCCATAATAAGTCTTCATCATCTAAAGTTAAAAACGCAATATCAGTAAATGATAAAATATCAGAATAGACACTTCGAGCTAAATCCAAGCTACTCCATAAACGTGGTCTGAAGTTATTATCAAAAATCACTTTACCACCATTGGCTTTAACTTGTTTTAATAGATCTAATAATTTGATAATACTTTCCGCATCTAAAATTGCAATACTGATACCACTTAGATAGACATAATCGTATTTAGCAATTTGCTCAGCAATTTTTGCTGTTTCAGCTGTTTTTAACCAAAATTTAGCAGCTGCATCATTACGCCAATAATAGAAAGAACGCTCACCCTGTTCATCAGTCACAATAGAATAAAGTCCTGGCATTTTATCAGACATTCTTTGTACCAAATCAGTTGAAATATGCTCTTTTTGCCAGCTATCAAGCATCTCTTGACTGAAAGGATCTGTTCCTAAACCAGTCACATAATGAATCGAAAAATCTTTATTTTTTAATAAACGAGATAAATAAACCGACGTATTAAGAGTATCTCCCCCAAAGCTACGGGTTGTTGAATCTTGTTTTATTGAAAGTTCAATCATACATTCGCCAATAACAGCGATTTTTGTTGTCATAGTGCTACCTAAAATCCTTACTTCTATTTATAAATAATCTAATGCGATTTTTACCACAACTTTACGAACCGTTGCAATCTTATTATCGACAGCACAAAGCGGTTTATGTACTTCATTAGGTAAAAATACAATAAAATCGTCTTTATGTAATACTAACATAGTTTCTTCGTTAGGTGTTTTGATAAAAGCGATATCATTTTCTGCTATTTTATCTTCTAATATTTGTGTATGAGGAGGTAGAGTGGAAACAGCCATTCCTTCTTGACCATCTAAAACAATTTGCACATCAATATACTTTTTATGGTACTCAGGGTTTGCTTCATGAATATATCTTAATGAATTGTCAGAAACCATAAAAAACATATTATCGCTGTCAATATCATAACGACCAGCTGGTGTATTGCTATTAACGTTGTCTTTTACATATTCAATTGATTGTTTAATCTTGGTAGGCAAATAAGGAATTAAATCCAAATGATTAACATTACCTAAAATCATACTTAACGGTCCTTAATTTCTCAAATGAGGTAATAACTTAAATTAGCTTTATCCGCTTTTATCAATAGCGAAGAAACCTATATAAAAAGAAGTATATACTTAAGTTAGTCATTTTTGTAGATCATTTAGCAATAAGTTTTTAAAGGTTTTTATGTTGTAATTGACATGCTATACTTCAAAAAAATCATAAAAAACTGAAAAAATGAAAACATTTGTAATAAATTTAGAAAGAGAACCCCAAAAAAAACAATATATACAACAAGAGTGTCAAAGATTAAAGCTTGATTTTGAAATTTATAATGCAGTCGATGGAAGTAAACTGACAGAATCATTCATTAAAAATAATGTTCTTGATTATCCAAATAATTTTTTAACTAAAGGTGAGATTGGCTGTGCACTTAGCCATTTTAATATCTATAAAAAAATTGTTGATGATAATCTACCTTATGCTTTGATTATTGAAGATGATTCAGTCATAGCTAACAATCTTCCTGATTTTTTAAACAGCTTTGAAACTAAAAATACCAAAAAAGGCATTTTTTTATTAACCGCCGACTTCCATTATCTGATTAATAAAAAATACATATTAGATAATTTCGAAATTGTTGAAGTTACTCGCGCTGTGAGAACCAACGGTTATATCATTACTAACGACGCAGCCAAAAAACTAATAAAATTCTTATTTCCTATTCGTTATGAAGCGGATATGTTCAAAGTTTTTAAATTATGTGCCAATATTAAATTGTATGCTACTTTACCGGCGTTAATAACAAGTAATGATGTATGTTCACTAAACTCATCAATCCATAATGAGCGAATACACCAAATCAAACAACGTTCAGAGTACAGAAAAAAATTATTTAAAAAAGACAAAAAGCAAAGACGGATCGCACTATGGTTTTGGAAGCACTTTATCAATCGTTTTGAAAAAACCAAATATTATATCGATTAAAGTAAGCATCACTTTTCTGTTATTTTTGATTTATATAAGATTCATGAAAAGATATTTTTCTTAATTAATACAATTAAGGTATTTATTTTTATTAATCGAATACGCTCAACCAATGAATACCAAGTTTTTAAGTTTATATCATAAGCCTTAAAACAATTATTATGAAATACCAATGATATAAAAAAGCCTTGATAAACAAGGCTTAAGATAAAAAGATTATATGGTATTTGTTGCAATTATTCCCACTCAATAGTGGCAGGCGGTTTTCCACTTATATCATATACAACTCGTGATATTCCATTGACTTCGTTGATAATACGATTTGATACTCGCCCTAAGAATTCGTAAGGTAAATGTGCCCAGTGAGCGGTCATGAAGTCGATAGTTTCAACAGCACGTAATGAGACAACCCAATCGTACTTACGTCCGTCTCCCATCACTCCAACTGAACGTACTGGTAAGAATACGGTAAATGCTTGGCTGACTTTGTGGTATAGGTCAGCTTTATAAAGTTCTTCGATAAAAATAGCATCGGCTTGACGCAGTAAATCACAATACTCTTTTTTCACTTCACCAAGAACACGCACCCCTAAACCTGGTCCTGGGAATGGATGACGGTAAAGCATATCGTAAGGTAAACCGAGTTCTAAACCAACTTTACGTACTTCATCTTTGAATAATTCTCTTAATGGTTCTACTAGCCCCATTTTCATATCTTCAGGTAAACCACCAACATTATGATGTGATTTAATCACGTGGGCTTTACCTGTATCAGCAGCAGCAGATTCAATGACATCTGGATAGATAGTACCTTGAGCAAGCCATTTGACATCTTTTAATTTTGCCGCCTCTTCATCAAAAACAGCGACAAATTCACGACCAATAATTTTACGTTTAGCTTCAGGATCAGCCTCTCCCTTCAGAGCAGCCATAAAGCGATCTTCGGCATTAATTGCGATAATATTTAACCCAAATTTATCACCAAACATATCCATGACTTGCTTTGCTTCATTTAAACGTAATAAGCCATGATCAACAAATACGCAAGTTAACTGCTCACCAATGGCTTGATGTAATAATAATGCAGTAACCGAAGAATCAACACCACCTGATAAACCTAATAATACTTTATCTTTACCGACTTTTTCTTTTATACGAGCAATTGCATCAGTAATAATAGAAGACGGTGTCCATAGCTTTTCACACTGACAAATATCAATAACAAAACGCATTAATAACTCTAATCCTTTAACCGTATGCGTAACCTCTGGATGAAACTGTACGCCATAAAACTGTTTTTCATCGTTGGCCATAATGGCGAATGGACAAGTTTCTGTTTGCCCAATTAAGGTAAATGTGTCAGGTAATGAAGTAACTTTATCACCATGACTCATCCATACATCAAGTTGCTCTATACCAGCATCATTGGTGCTATCTAAAATACCGTCTGTTAATTTTGATTTTGCAACAATATCAACTTTAGCATAACCAAACTCTCGTTGATTAGAAGCTGTAACTTGTCCACCCTTACCTACTTGAATTGCCATAGTTTGCATACCATAGCAGATACCTAACACGGGCACGCCAGCGTTAAACACATATTCTGGTGCTCGAGGGCTATTTTGGTCGGTAGTACTTTCAGGACCACCAGATAGAATGATACCTTTAGGGTTAAATTGTTTGATTTTTTCTTCCGAAACATCCCATGGCCAAAGTTCACAATAAACACCTATTTCACGAACCCGTCGAGCAATTAATTGGGTAACTTGCGAACCAAAATCAAGAATTAAAATACGTTGCTGGTGGATGTCATTTTTCATCAAATTTATTCCTAAACTATGGACTAATACAAAATCAAGGCGCTATTGTATCATTTACCGATTAAATTGAACGGATTAAATGAAAAACAATTGTAAATATTTTACATTAATATATTTTAAATCTGTTAAACATTTAATCTTGTTAATTTTATTAGATAATTAATTATATTAAAGAATCAAATACCTGACTATATAATACTTATTTATTCATTACGTTAATTGAGGAATTTTGAATAATCCCACAATTTTAATCTATGCAAAAAATTTTCTTTACCTATTTAATAAGTATACTTATAATAAGCTTACTTACTAAATATAGGAAAAAAATAATGAACACAATTTCAATCTCTTTCGTATTACCAACAAAGGCAAAACCATCTAAAATTTGGCAATACTATACCGATCTTAATTTAAGAAAATTATGGGAAACTGATCTTGAAGACTTTCGTATTTTTGGTGACTTGAAAACCGGCACTAAAGGTATTTTTAAATTACAAAATATACCAGAAATGGAAGTGACTTTATCAAAAATCATTGATGAGGAAGAATTTACTGAACAATTTGATATGCCTGAAATAGGTTTATTATTTTTCTCGCATCAAATTGTTGAAATTTCAGAAAATCAATATGCTTTGAAATCAGAGATTTCATTAAAACCAGATACAAAGATGGACACTAAAGCATCCTATGATTTTATAAAACAGATTTCTGATGATATTATTGATAAAACTTACAAATTAAATGGCTTAGTTGAAGGATAAATTATGGCAAAGGGCGATAAGTTTCTGACACAATTTCAAAATGATTCTCAATCAATTGGTTTTATTTTTATGAAAACTTATTCGTCCTGGCATACAAATATCAAAAGTTGTTTGAAAAAACAGTCTATCACTCATCCTCAATTTATCGTACTTGCAACACTTGCTTATTTATCACAATACAACGATGAAATAACACAAGTCACTCTATCCAATCGAACAAATATCGATGTGATGACAATCTCACAAATTTTAGAGAATTTAGAGAAAAAAGATTATATTGAGCGCCACTGTTCAAGCAAAGATAGTCGAGCAAAATCCATTCAACTAACACAAAAAGGGTTTGATAAAGCAAATGAAACTGTACCTTTAGTTGAACAAATAGATACAGAATTTTTTTCAACATTAAAGGATGATAAAAAACTATTTATGTCAATGTTATTAACACTATTAGAAAGTCAAGGTGAATAAAGTAATTATCCTCTATTATATTTATTCAAGTTTAAAACATTAAATGGCTTTAATTCATCTAAAAATCAATTTGTTAAGTATTAATAAATGAGTTCTATTTAACAAAAATTTCATTATAAAATGATTTGTTGAGTTAAATTTATTCCAATCTTAAAAATATCACTTTTGCCATTTGCAATAAGTTTTACGCGATGAACATTAAGCCATATTATTTTATTTAACTTGATTATTAGTTACTTTTTTATAAAAAAGTCTATACGTAATGCATGACTAGCCATTACGTATAGAACAGAGAAATAAACTTATAATTCTAAATTACCATTTATGTTCTATTCCAATATTTCCTTTATAGCCTTGATGCTTGGTACTTCCAAAATCATGTTCATAACGAGCATCACCATAAAGAAAATTATCTTTGCCTAATTCCGTTTTTATACCAACCCCCAATTCTCCCCAAGTAGTTGCATAATTTTCACGTAAACTATCTTTACCTATTGTGACATGAGTTGGCTTAATAAAGTCATGCCAAACATTACCAATTGCATAAATCGACATTATTTGTCGATCTGCTGCTTGATTATTATGGTCTACTCGTACACCTATTCTGCCACGCAATTGATCCTGATTATTCTGATCGACTTGACGATATTTATCTTTAAAACTATCCAAATTAAGATATTGATAAACAAGTTGAGCTTGAGGTTCGATTAACCATTGGCTTGAATCAAGTTGACTAAAGTTGAAGGCATGTCCGGCTTCTGCTGAAACAGCTACACCATACCCATTTTGATGGATAGAACGGGCTTCTTTTCGTGCATCATATTTATTGCGGATTGAAGAGAACTGTCCAACTAAATCTAAATAACTGTTATTAGCAGAAAAATAGGTATTAGTTAACCCAAGGCTAAATACTTCCGAAGTACCTTTTCCGGTTTTTTTGTTATGAGAAATTAAACCATTAACAGCACGATATTTATCGGAAAAATCAGTGTTAGCTTTAGTATATGAAAGATAAGCACCTGTATAATTGTGGCTTCCATCTTCAAATAAATTGTTTACCAGATCATGGCCAAGTTGTAATCCATAAACGTCAGTTTCTAAATTCAACCGTTTTTTTCCGTCTGATTTAAGATGTTTGCCTAATATTCTTCCCCAAGTTTCACTTAAATGTTCATCGCAAGTACTACAATTAGCTAAGTTAAAGTTAGCATATTCGCCTCTACGTTCATGCAAAGTACCAATACTTAATAATCCTTGTTCTTGGTTTACTCGTGGCATTGATACATAACCAGAAACGGCATTTGAATAGATCACCTTCTTAGGTGGTTTTACTGGTTCAACTGGTTCAACGGGTTTGACTGGTCCAACTGGGCCAACGGGTTCACCTGGATTACTTGCCTTCATAGTCCAATAGTATTCATCACCATTAGTTGTTTGACGTTTTGCCAATTGAACTTCTGTTGCACCTGTCGTTTGTGCATCACCAGTAAAATTGCTTTCTGAGCTTGAAGTTCCGACATTAATAACAGGAATACTATTCAATATTGCAGCAACTTGCTTTATGTTACCATCAATAAAATTTTCAGTCCCATTTGCATTAACAGGAATAACTTTAGTAACACCACTGGCAGCTCCAGTAATTTTTAGTAAGTCTGATTGTGAAGTATTATTATTCCATAACGTATTCATCTTAACTATTGCATTATTCGATGCCGAGTAATTACCTTGAATAGTTAAACTATCATTATATTTTCCATGGGAATGATTATCTAAACTAATAATACCACCATCACTAATAACATTACCTTGTAAAATAAACTCATTTGCGCCCGCATCATCAAATGCAGCATTAAGTAACGCACCATTTGATAAGGTTAAATTATCAAATAAAGCAGTTTTACTGGTATCATTTGCTTTCAAGTTCCAAGTAAAGCCATTATTTAAGTTTAAGTTGAGTGTAGGCGTTTTATTGGCATCTAAAACTTCACCCTCTTCAGTTTTAACTAAACCTTTATAAACCAGCCCAGTCATACTTCCCTTGTCAGAAGCATTAAAGGTAACTGATGACGCTTGATAATCATCATGACTTTGTTCTGTTCCAGTTTGATCATAGGTATTTGAAAAGAACTGATAACCAGATGCGGTATAATTTCCACTCACGTTAAGAATATAACCCGCATCATTTGCTGTTAGATCAGTTTTATCACCGGTAAAAGATAATACAGTATCGACTTGACCTTGATCGACAAAAATTAAATCTTTGCGACCAACAGAACCACTGATAACCGGGTCAGCACTAGTACCATTGGTAGTAAATATCGCATTTTTAAAGCTTGCACTTACACCATGTGATGCAGCCTGTTCAAATACACCACTTGAATTCGCATCATCATGAGTCCCGATTTCAAGTGCATAACCATTTGTTTTGATGATTGTCGAACTATCGTCATAATCTGCTTTTAATAAAGAATTGCGAACCATCTTAATACCAGAACCATTTAAAGCATTTGTAGTATCAATATTAAGTTCACCATGAGATTCTAAAATACCAGCACCTTCACCAGTATTACGCGTCTTTCCTAATTTGACACCCACACTGTCCCAGTTCAATGATGAACTATCGCTACCTTTATTCAACACTATGCTATTTTTAGCGCCTTTTAAAATCACTATTGGTGTTAATTGACCATCAGCACCAGTATCATTCGCGCCACCATGATTGGTTGCATTACCCGATACATAAATACCGATGGCGCGATTACCAGTCAAAGTCATATCCAAATCATCATTAACAATAACTCGCCCTGCAGAACCTTGACCATTATTGTCATATGCACCTTGAATAGCACGAATACCATTATTTAATATTGGAGAGGTTTTACCACCTGATGTTGTTTGGTTGATCGTCAGTTTATCAACTGTGACTGTGCTATATTTACCATTATAGGCGTTTCTCTCACCGGCATTTGCAGCTGAACCGGTTAATATCCCATAAGCAGCCACACCACCACTAGAGTTACGACCACGTGTATAGTTATCAGTTATATTTAATACAACATCTTTAGCAGTGATATCGACATTGTGATAAGTCGTAAGCCCCATCACATTACCATCATTCTTTATAGTAAAATTTAAATTGCCCGCTTTAATTGAGCCACCAGAAACACCATAAGTATATTGGTTACCTAAGCCAGTATAATCGGCACTGACATTTGCAGTAAGGGTCGTATCACCCACATTTAGTTGTTCATGCAGTTTACTTCTAGTTAAAATATAAAAACCAGCATTACCACTTTGCGTTGCAGTAGCAGCATTTATATTATTACAACTAGGAGCGTCTTGGCCTACTAAATAAGATCCATCAGGATTTGGTGTACAATCTAACGCAAATAAAGAGGTTGAGGCTGATAAAATTGAAACAGTTATCGCTACTTTACTAACACGTCGTGCCAATTCAGAACAAACTATGCTAGTACCAGTTAGAAAATTAAATTTTGTTTGGTATATTTGATTCATAATTCTTTCCTTATAGACTCTAACATTGAACTTTTTTTACAACGGTGTTTGTTTTTGACTTGTGGTAACCGAAAAAGCAGAGATTATTTTTTAGAACTTTTTTACAAATAGATTTCAACAAGAAAGATTCATTCCGTCCAAATGGGCAAAAGAAAGATAAAAGCCATAATTGTTTACTTTCATCTTTCTTATTACATTGAACAAAATTCACATAACTTTTCGTTTTGTTTAGATATTCCCGTTCCTCATCTTTATTTAAATATGCCCAATTGAGATAACCGAGTGGTCGATTATTTTTAATGAGTAAAATAAAATTCCTAGACTGAATAGTAGGCAGTAAAGTTTCCAATGCTGAACTTATGGCAACATTTCTATAATTGGAATTCCTGTTCCATAACCAAACCATGGCGCCTAATACTTCGGCTTCATTCCATGAAGTATCATGATAAATGCTGGGTGCAATGACTCTAATGGAGTCCTGATTAAGACAATTCATTCCGTTATACCTTTATATTTTTAATTAAAAATAATATTGAAAATAAAACTTATCTTTCTTAAAACTTAGGAATATAAAAACAGCTTTGCTTAATCTTTAAACAGGTAATGAAATGGACAAATAATTAACAAATTGATTAAATTAGGGAGATATAGACCATGTATAGTCATATAGCTTGAATAAATTAATCAAAAAGAACTTTATAATGTATAGAATTGGAACAAAAAACAGCGCTAAATAATGTATAACTTACATCATCCTTAACTAATTTCGTCACTTTATGTGATTGGGCTTATCGGACAGATAAAAAATGAGAGGTCTGTGAAAAACCTCTCATAAATTTAAACATAAATATTAATAATTTACTAGCTATTTTTTTCTTGCGCGGATTGAATTGCAGTTAATGCAATTGTATAAACAATATCATCAACTAACGCACCACGAGACAAATCATTAACAGGCTTACGCATACCTTGTAACATAGGTCCAATTGAAACAAGATCAGCTGAACGTTGTACAGCTTTGTAAGTTGTATTACCAGTATTTAAATCAGGGAATATAAACACCGTCGCTTTACCTGCAACTTTAGAATTTGGCGCTTTTGATTTCGCAACATCAGGCATAACCGCAGCATCATATTGTAAAGGACCATCAATCATTAAATCTGGGCGTTTTTCTTGAGCAATACGTGTTGCTTCTTTCACTTTTTCAACATCAGCACCTTGACCAGAACTACCGGTTGAGTAAGAGATCATCGCCACACGTGGTTCAATACCAAAAGCAATAGCAGTATCAGCAGATTGAATAGCGATTTCAGCAAGTTCTTGCGCATTTGGATCTGGATTAATAGCGCAATCCCCATAGATATAAACTTGATCAGGCATTAACATAAAGAACACCGATGAAACAAGCGAACTACCTGGAGCAGTTTTGATTAATTGTAGCGGAGGGCGAATAGTATTGGCCGTAGTATGAACAGCACCAGAGACTAAACCATCAACCTCATTTGCTTCAAGCATCATTGTACCAAGCACAACATTATCAGCTAATTGCTCACGCGCAATAACTTCAGTCATACCTTTGTTTTTACGTAATTCAACTAAACGAGGTACATATTTATCACGAATGCGTTCTGGGTCAACAATTTCAACACCTGCACCTAAAGTAACACCTTGCGACGCAGCCACTTTACGGACTTCATCAGGATTACCAATTAACACACACTTAGCAATATGACGCTCTGCACAAATTGCAGCTGCTTTAATTGTTCTCGGCTCATCCCCTTCTGGTAACACCACCACTTTTTTCGCATTACGTGCAAGCTCAGTTAATTGATAACGGAATGCTGGAGGAGATAATCGACGAGCAGAACTAACCACTTCATTCAATGATTTAATCCAACTTGGATCAATGTGATCGGCAACAAAATTCTGAGTATTATCCATACGTTCTTTATCATCGACCGGGATTTCTAAATTGAATTGTTGTAAATTGATTGAAGTTTGGAATGTATTGGTTTTAACAGTAAATACTGGTAATCCTGTATCAAAAGCAGGTTGACACAATTTATAGATTTTTTCATCAATATCATAGCCACCAGTCAATAATACACCACCAATAGCAACACCATTCATTGCAGCTAAACAGATTGTTACTAAAACATCAGCACGATCAGCTGAAGTTACTAATAACGCGTTCGGTTGAAGGTGATTAATAATATTTGGAACGCTACGAGAACAGAAAGAAACATGTTTAATTCGACGATTTTTAATACCGCCTTCATTAATGATTTTAGCTTGTAAATGATTAGCAATGTCATATGTACGACAAGAACTTAAATCGATGTTCCAAGGAATACAGCCAAGTACAGGTAATGGGCTATGCTCGCTTAAATCATTAATTGTAATTTTCTTACCATCAAATTTAGGTGTATGATAAATTTCAACAACATCTGGACGAGCGAGATTTTGTTCTTCTACTGGTGCATTGACTTTGTTAACAATCACACCAATAATCTTATCATTTTTGATGCCACCAAAATTAGAACGAGCAATCTCAATGCGTTCTTTTAACTGCTCTGGATCATCTTTACCCATATTAACCACAAAAATAATCTCAGCGCCTAAAGTTTTCGCGATGTTATTATTTAGTTCATTAGCAAATGGATAATCAATAGTTGGTACAATACCTTCAACTAAAACAACATCTGCACCTTTAGTATTTTCTGCATATAGTGCAACGATTTCTTCCATCAAAACATCTTGTTGATTCAAACCTAATAAGTTTTCAACATAACTCATTTTTAAAGGTTTCAAAGTTGGAATCGATGTATTATTACTAACTAAAGTCGTTGTATTATCAGGCGCATCACCACCTGCTCTTGGTTGGGCAACTGGTTTAAATACATTTAAGTTAATACCTTGACGTTCCATTGCTCGAATAACACCAAGACTTACACCCGTTAATCCAACATTGGTACCAGTTGGAATCAGCATAATGGTACGAGACATAATAAGTTTCCTCTTAATTCTTTATTAAATCCAAAAACAAACCGCCTTAACGGCGGTTTTAAAGTGCTTAAGCTGTTAAGCGTGCTGCATCTTGTGCGATGACAAGTTCTTCATTGGTAGGAATAACCATTGCAATAGCAGAACCATCTTTAGTGATCACACCACCGTTACCAAAACGTGCAGCTAAATTACGTTCTTTATCAATCTCAAAACCAAGTATACTTAATTTTTCTAAAGTTTTACGACGAATACATTCAGCATTTTCACCAATACCACCAGTAAACACGATTGCATCTAAACGGCCGTCTAACAACATCGCATAACCACCAATGTATTTGACTAAACGGTGAACAAATACTTCTAAAGCATTTTTAGCATTTTCGTCTTTATCTGCATTATCTGTTACATAACGGCAATCGCTACTTACACCAGTTAAACCTAATAATCCTGATTTTTTATTTAATAAATTATTAATATCAGCAACTGACATATTTAAATTGTCATGTAAAAAGAACATGATAGCAGGATCGATATCACCACTTCGTGTCCCCATAACTAAACCTTCAAGTGGTGTTAAGCCCATAGAAGTTTCAATACTTTTACCGTTTTTCACAGCAGTGATTGAAGCACCATTACCTAAGTGGCATGTAATCACATTCGTTTGATCAACAGGTTTATTTAATAATTTTGCAGCTTCTCGGCTGACATAATAATGACTAGTACCATGAGCACCATAACGGCGAACACCGTACTTAGTATATAATTCATTAGGAATTGCATATAAATATGCTTCTTTAGGCATTGTAGTATGGAAAGCTGTATCAAATACTGCAACATTTTTATTTTTTAAATGAGGAAATGCAATAAAAGCTTCGCGAATACCAATTAAATGTGCTGGATTATGTAAAGGCGCAAAAGCAGAAGCTTCTTCAATACCTTTTAAAACGGAATCATCAATCACAACTGATTGGGTATACTTCTCACCACCATGAACAATACGGTGCCCAATTGATTTTATGCTGTCTAATAATTCTGGTTTTTGTGGAAAAATGTTATTAACAATGAATTTAATCGCTTCGCTATGTGCTGCACCAGCTCCTAAAGAAGCTTCTTGCTTTTCACCATCTAATTTCCATTTGATACGAGCATCAGGAAGGTGAAAACATTCAGCTAAACCAGATAAAAACTCATCACCATTTTCAGGGTTAATAATAGCAAATTTTAAAGATGAACTTCCACAATTCAGAACGAGAGCGTTATTACTTGATGACATAGTAATTCCTATAAATTGAATAAAAGATTTTTACCAATCAATATTGGCAACTCTACACATTAATCAATGTGTTATATAAGGCGACTTCTGATATCTTGAAATTTGAGATAAAATAAAGAGAGCCCCCAATTTGAATGGCACTATTTTAAGACAATAAAATGTGAATGTCGAGGAATCCAAACCAGATGAACTTAGTTAAAATTTTTAAGGCAGGTCAAATATATATGGATATTTGCCCAAAAGATAAAGCCCTATCCTATTCATTTCCTGAATTAAAAATTATTAACTACATCAAAGTTGCAAAAAAAATTTTACCGCCGATCATCATCGGCTTAATTCTTTGGCAATATTATTTACCCGCGCAATTAGCGGTAACAGCAATCACAATTCTATTTGCCTTAAGTTTACCTATTCAAGGGATCTTGTGGTTAGGATATCGTTCTCAATCGCCATTACCGCTCAACTTAATTGACAGCTACAACCGAATCAAATTGCAATTAATTGAAAAAAAGATATTAAGTCCGAATAAAAATCCAAATGAAAAATTAACTTTTGAATCGTTAATGAAACTAATAAACTTATCTAAAATTCATTTAGGGAATTATTTTGGGCAAAATGACGATAACCAACCATAAAGATATATCCATGCAAAAATTTTTGGAAAAATTGAAAAATCAAATAAACGAGCTTGAGCAGCAGTTGAACTTATCCGAACAACAAAGCTATCAAGAGCATTATTTTGATGAGCATCTGTTTAACACCAGTAAAATTGAAACCGACAATCAATTCTATTTAGATAAAGTAAAGCAAACCTATCTAGCACTTTGTGATGCAGTACTTTCAGAAAAACGTACACAAATCGAATTTTTATCAGAAAGACTTATAAACCAAATTACCGCCCTAACACGTGAGCTTGCCACAGTACATTTACGTAAACAAACTACTGGCCATATTATTACAGAAACATTAGCTGAAAAACATTCAAGACATTTAGATTATTTACGACGATTACAAGAGATGAAATATGAGCTCGAACTCTCTTTAGAGTCAATAGAACACACCAAAATCGCTGCCCTTGATAATCGAATATACCGCTGCGAACAAGCTATTAAAAGGATTGAATTAGACATGGAAAATAGTTTCATTGAATAATGGTTTCATAGATAATCATAAATTTCTGAATATTTGATGATCAACGATTACCTAACTTAAAATAATGTCTTAACAAAACACGCCTGAATATAGCGTATATGTAAATTCACATTTCAATACTATAGTAAGATCCCAGCACTAAAAAAGATACCAGCTAGTCAAAATAAAGGCCCTTATATCAAAAATGCATATGAATATAATTAATAATTAGTATCATCTTTTCAGTTCAATCTATAATATAGTCATCAACATTAATTACTTGCCACCACTTTTGAATCTAAGAATAAACTAATAAGGACTTTTTCCATGAGTAAGATATTTGATGATAACTCACAAACCATCGGCCATACTCCCCTAGTTCGATTAAAACATTTTGGGAATGGTAATATATTAGCTAAAGTCGAATCTCGTAATCCAAGTTTCAGCGTCAAATGCCGAATTGCATCAAATATGATTTGGGATGCAGAAAAACGTGGTTTACTTAACCCTGACGTCGAACTTATAGAGCCAACTAGTGGTAATACTGGTATCGCATTAGCTGCTGTTGCCGCTGCTCGTGGTTATAAATTAACCTTAACCATGCCAGAAAGCATGAGTATTGAACGCCGCAAACTTCTAAAAGCGTTAGGTGCAAACCTTGTATTAACTGAAGCTGCCAAGGGAATGAAAGGTGCGATTGAAAAAGCGGAAGAAATCGTTGCTAGTAATCCCAAACACAATATTATGCTCCAACAATTTAGCAATCCCGCCAATCCAGAAATTCACGAAAAAACCACAGGGCCAGAAATTTGGCTTGATACAGATGGTAAAATCGACATTTTCGTTGCAGGAGTGGGAACTGGTGGAACCTTTACTGGTGTAACAAAATACATCAAAAAAGTTCAAGGAAAAAACATTACGGCTGTCGCAGTTGAGCCAACTACCTCACCTGTAATTACACAAGCACTTGCCGGCGAACCCATCAAACCTGGCCCACATAAAATTCAAGGTATCGGAGCTGGTTTTATTCCTGGAAATTTAGATTTGAGTTTGATTGATTTGGTCGAAAAAGTATCTAACGAAGAAGCAATCGAAACAGCTCGCATTATAATGGAAAAAGAAGGTATCTTAGCAGGAATTTCATCCGGTGCTGCAGTATTTGCAGCTGATCGTTTGGCTCGATTACCAGAAAATGCGAATAAAACCATCGTGGTAATATTACCCTCTTCAGGTGAACGTTACCTTAGTACTGATTTATTTAGTGGTATTTTCACTGAAAAAGAACTTGGTTAATTATCCTATAAACGCAAAACACCGCCTGTTGGCGGTGTTTGATTAAAAATCGGATAATTCAAATTAGAATAAATCAAATTAATTATCTTGAACAATACCAAAATGTCGATAAGCATGTGGTGTTGCAATCCGTCCTCTTGGTGTTCTTTGGATATAACCTTGCTGAATCAAAAACGGCTCTAACACATCTTCAATCGTTTCACGTTCCTCACCAATTGCTGCAGCAATATTATCTAATCCTACTGGACCACCCATAAATTTTTCGATGATGGCAAGAAGTAACTTACGATCCATATAGTCAAAGCCTTCATTATCCACATCTAACATATCTAAAGCTTGAGTCGCAATACGCTCATCAATCACACCTTTGGATTTAACATCCGCATAATCTCTCACACGTCGCAATAAACGATTAGCAATACGAGGCGTTCCGCGTGAGCGTTTAGCTATTAAAAAGGCACCCTCTTTGGAAAGATCTAAACCTAAAAACTTAGCACTACGACTAACGATATACTCCATATCCTCAACACGGTAAAACTCAAGGCGTTGCACAATCCCAAAACGATCGCGTAATGGCGATGTTAACGAACCCGCTCGAGTAGTGGCGCCAATAAGCGTAAAGGGCGGAAGATCGATTTTAATTGAACGTGCGGCTGGACCTTCACCAATCATAATATCGAGCTGATAATCTTCCATAGCAGGATATAATATTTCTTCAACAACTGGAGATAAACGATGGATTTCATCAATAAACAGCACATCATTAGGCTCGAGATTGGTTAACATTGCAGCCAGATCACCTGCTTTTTCCAACACTGGGCCAGAGGTAGTGCGCAAATTAACATTCATTTCATTAGCAACAATATTAGCTAAAGTCGTTTTACCAAGACCTGGAGGACCAAAAATTAAAACATGATCAAGCGCATCACTACGTTGCTTGGCAGCCTGAATAAAGATTTTCATCTGCTCTCGCACTTGAGGTTGACCAATATACTCATCCAAATATTTAGGACGAATAGCCCGATCTAACGACTCTTCTTCTTTTTGAGCCTGTGGCGCAATTAAACGATCCGCTTCAATCATCATCGTTCCCTATTTTCTTTATAATGCTGACTTTAATGCTTCACGTATTAGCATTTCACAATCCATGTCTGGCTTAATGACTTTACTAATAATACGACTTGCTTCTTGTGGTTTATAACCCAAAGCGATAAGTGCCGAAACGGCTTCACCTTCAATCTGACTTGAGGATTTTTTAAGACTTCCAGTCTCAACAGTTACGTTTACATTAGCTAACTCGTCACCAAACCGTTTAACTCGATCCTTCATTTCGACAATCAATCGTTCAGCCGTTTTAGTGCCCACGCCAGGTAATTTAACTAACGTCTTGATTTCACCTTGCTCAACTGCACTAATAAATTGCCCTGCTGACATTCCTGATAAAATTGCTAACGCTAATTTGGGACCAACACCATTCACTTTAATCAACTCACGAAACAATTCACGCTCTTGTTCATGATTAAAGCCATACAGCACTTGAGCATCTTCACGAACGGCAAAATGAGTTAACACAATCACTTCTTTACCATTATCAGGTAATTCATAAAAACAGGTCATTGGCATAAAAACTTCATAGCCAACACCACCAACTTCAATTAACACTTTGGGTGGTTGCTTTTCAATAATGATTCCACGTAAACGACCTATCACAATATATCCTTAATAAATAATGTCAATTAAACAACATTGATCAATCAGTATTAAACGAAAACTCTCGTTCAACATCAGCCTAATTATTATGATCAAAATTGAATGTGAATTAAAAAAACAATTGTGAGTTAGTTTACCTGATAGGAGGAAATTAATAAAGACAAACTGTATAAATAAACAGTCAGTAGACAAAAATATTGCCGACAAAAGTCAGCAATATCAGAAAAATAGAGTTAAAGATTCAAATTAGAATGGCATTTTAAAACCAGGTGGTAATTGCATTCCACCAGTAACTTGAGCCATACGCTCTTTTTGAGCTTCTTCCAAACGGCGAGTAGCATCATTATAGGCTGCAGCGATAAGATCTTCTAACATCTCCTTATCATCTTCGGTTAATAAAGACGGATCGATATCAACGCGTTTACAACTATGTGCACCATTTACAGTAACTTTAACGATACCCGCGCCAGACTCTCCAGTAACCTCTAATTTAGCAATCTCTTCCTGAGCTTGCTGCATTTTTGCTTGCATTTGTTGGGCTTGTTTCATCAAATTGCCCAAACCACCTTTTCCACCTGGAAACATAATTATTCCTCATTAAAAACATTTAGTCTGTAATTATACAGGACGAATACTCGATTCATCAATCTTGGCATCAAAATATTGACAAATCGTCTCAACTTTAGGATCTTGATGTATCGTTTGTTTAGCTTGTTCAAGCTTCTGCTGATATAAATCTTCACGTAATTCTAATGGCGTTTTTATATCTTTACTATCATCAATCACAACCTCTAAATTAAGTGTTTTTTGACGATAAGCTGACATCGCAGTTCGTAGCTTAATACAATTTGCCGACGACTTAGTTAAATGCTCAACAGCCGAACGCGTATGCAAAATTACACTATTATCATCGACTATTTCAGGATACGAATTAACTGCAATCTGTTTAATTAACGGTGCAATCTCCAATTTCTCAATTTCCGCACTCCAAGCATCTTTTTCTACCATCTCTTCAATCAATTTTTTTGTCATCTCTGGGGTTTTATCAACCTTAAGTGACTCCCTAACTGACTTCGCATCTATCACCGGCTCATTCTTAGACTCAAACAGTCCAGTCGATTGCCATTGATAATTTTCTGCTGTAATTTCCTCTTCGTCGTCCTCTACAACCTCATCCACCACTGCACTATTAACTTCAGTCTTAGTAGCCTGTTTAACACGGCTCGAGTTAACTAAATCGCTTGATGGTTGATTGGCACCAACCGGTTCAGACTTTTTTGAACTTTGTTCCTCCATTAACTGCATGCGCATCTCTAAAATATTTTTAGTGATAGACGAAGCATCATCTGGAAGCGATATAGAATGGGCTGGCATCGAATTATTAGCTTGATGCACAGGAGAAACATTATTATCAGCTAATGATGATTGTGAATGTGCCGTTGATTGAACTGATGACTTAGCTGCATCCTTCTTTAATGGAATCGGTGGCACAGAAGCTGATGTTGCTGATTCAACTATTGGCGGATTAGACTTTGGGACAGGTGCGTGTCCTACAGCTGAAGGATTAGTGGTTGAAACCGGTTGAGAAATCGAATCAACATCTTTTGGCATAAAGGCTAACGCGCGTAAAAAGCTCATCTCCACGCCCATTTTCTTGTCAGGTACAAGCGTGAGTTCTTTTCGACCCATCAATAAAATTTGATAAAACAATTGCACATCATTTGGTGAAATGTATTGAGCTAAAAAACGCAATTGCTCCTCACTATCGGCATAATCACCTAAGGCTGTAGGTACTACTTGTAATAAAGCAATTTGATGCAACAAAGAAATGCTTTCAGCTAATAAATTATCCCAATCCGCTCCTTGCATTGCCGCCAATTCAATTTGTTGCATTAACGCATTACCATCGCCTTGGTAAAGTGCATTAACTAACGCAAAAGGAATAGCCTTATCTAGTGTTCCAAGCATTGATGCAACTGATACGGCATCGACTTTACCATTACCTAGCGCAATAGCCTGATCGGTTAAACTTAACGCATCTCGCATACTTCCATTGGCTGCTTTGGCTAATAAATGAATAGCTTTTGGCTCACTTTCAATATGCTCTAATTGTAAAATGTGATTTAACTGATCACCAATTAAAGATGTATCAAGCACATTTAAATGCAAATGCAAACAGCGAGACAAAATAGTAATAGGTAATTTTTGAGGATCGGTTGTCGCTAACAAAAATTTAACATGTTCAGGTGGTTCTTCCAAAGTTTTTAATAATGCATTAAAACTGTTGCGAGACAACATATGCACTTCATCGATCAAGTAAACTTTAAAACGCCCTTTAGTTGGCAAGTATTGGATATTATCTAGAATTTCACGCGTATCTTCGACTTTAGTTCGTGATGCAGCATCAATTTCTAACAAATCAACAAAACGACCTTGCTCAATTTCACGACAATTATCACAAACACCACAAGGTGTTGCAGTGATACCACTTTCACAATTCAAGCCTTTAGCTAACAAACGAGCAATCGACGTCTTTCCTACACCTCGTGTACCAGAAAACAGATAAGCATGATGCACCCGGCCAAGAGAGAGGGCATTAGATAAAATTTTCAACACATGTTGTTGCCCTACTACCTCAGAAAACGACTTTGGTCGCCACTTACGTGCTAAAACTTGATAACTCATAATCACCATTACTTATTACGATTAAATTTTGCTAATCATATCATAAAGAGCCAAATTAGTCTTTAAGATGCCACTTTTCGAATTAATAATAGACCTTAATTAATTTATAAACAAATTAGATTATAAAAACGCAATTTTGAGTAAAACATATAACAATTTGTGTTATATCACAGGATTTTTTTGCTCAAAAACCCCGTTCCTCAACTTTTTTTTCAACGAATAAATTGATTTAAATTTTAACTTACAGCGTTATATATTTTTAATTACAAAGTCATTAATCTCATCCAAAAACAGATTGCCGTATTTCTCCAATTTAATTTTACCAACACCTGACACATTAATAAGTTGTGTCTTACTTTCAGGCATCGTTTGCACCATTTCAAGTAAGGTTGCATCACTAAATACAATATAAGGAGCGATATCTTCCATATCGGCAATCTCTTTACGTAATCGTCTAAGATTATTAAATAAAATTCGCTCTTCATAAGATAGAATAGTCGTTAAATTAATTGATCGAGCATAACGATTTAAACGACTCTTCTTAACAATTTCTAATCGTGGTTTTGCTAACTTTAACTGCACCTCACCTTTCAATATTGCCCGTGCGTTTTCAGTCAATTGCAAAGTATTAAAATTAGAAATATTTTGCCGCAAATAACCTAAAAAAATTAACTGCCTTATTACACTAAGCCAATAATCAGCGTTATGCTCTTTACCAATTCCATAAACTGAAAGCTTATCATGTCGATTATCTTTAATTTGTGAACGCCCCGAACCACGTAAAATATCCACTATGTATTGGGCACCATAACGCTGTTCAACCCGATAAACACAAGACAAAACTTTTTGCGCATCAATCAACGCATCATATTGCTTAGGTGGATAAAGACAAATATCACAGTTATTGCAGGGCTCAGTTCGATGTTCACCAAAATAATTTAACAACACAATACGACGACACGTCATACATTGCGCAAATGACTCCATCGCCTGAATCTTATGAAGCTCCACTTGCTTCTGATCGTTATCATACTTTTCAATGATTTGCTGCTTATACCAACTTAAATCATTACTTTTAAACAATAGCATCGCTTCTGCAGGAACACCATCACGCCCAGCACGACCTGTTTCTTGATAATAAGCCTCAATTGAACGCGGACAATCTGCATGAACAACAAACCGAACATTTGGCTTATTAATCCCCATTCCAAAAGCAACTGTTGCCACAATAATTTGTGTATTATCCTTTAAAAAACTCTCCTGAGCGCTTTGCCGTTCACTTGTAGACAATCCAGCATGATAAGCGATAGCCGAAAACCCTCTTGCCACAAGCCTTGTTGTCATGTCCTCAACTTTAGAACGGCTAGAACAATAAATAATCCCGCTATTCCCTTTTTGCATTTCAATAAACGACACAACTTGTTCAGTAAGATTAAACTTTTCTACCACGGTATAGCGAATATTCGGCCTATCAAAACTACGAACCACAAACAACGGATCAACTAAATTGAGCTGATTAAGAATATCCCTCTGTGTCATCTCATCGGCAGTGGCTGTAAGCGCGATAATTGGTACATCAGGAAAACGTTTTGATAACTGGTTTAATTGGCGATAATCAGGTCTAAAGTCATGTCCCCATTGTGAAATACAATGCGCCTCATCGATCGCAATTAAAGAAGGAGGATGCTGATCCAGTAACGCGCCAAAAGATGATACTGTCAACCGCTCGGGGGAAATATACAACAATTTAATTGAATGGTTTAGATACTGGTTGATAACATTTTGTTGTTCGATGCCTGATTGAGTTGCATTTAAAAATGCGGCAGGAATACCATTCACCAACAATTGATCGACCTGATCTTTCATTAACGAAATAAGTGGCGAAATGACTATAGCTGTGCCTGGTAATACGACCGCTGGAATTTGATAACAAAGCGACTTACCGCCACCGGTAGGGATAACGGCCAAAACATCACGCCCGTCAATCACTGATTCAATAATATCTTTTTGTTGATTCCTAAACGACTTATAACCAAAAATATTATGTAGAACATCTTCAATCTGATCTTTAAACGACATAACAACCTGAACCAGTAATAACTTAACGACGCTGTGGAGTATAGCTAATTTATCACCAACAAACCACCGAGAACATGCATTTACCTATAAACAATATAAAAAACAGAATCCATATCGAACTGTTAAATGAATTAGTGAAAATAAAAAGTACAAAAATGTGACAAATATCTGAATTTTCAATATTGGTTTTGCCTATTTTATCACCAATCTAGTTCAAAAGATTAAAAAAACAGCTATTTTTAATTATTTTACTTGAAACAAAACTATTTGCCCGCTAATATTTGCGTGTTTTCTAAATATACGCCCGTAGCTCAGTTGGTTAGAGCATCACCTTGACATGGTGGGGGTCAGTGGTTCGAGTCCACCCGGGCGTACCATCCTAAAGCCTTATACTAAAAGGCTTCATAAAGGTTCTGTTTCACATCATTTTTTTGCTGGGGTAAAACCGGGGTAAAACTCATACCATTTTTATCAAATTTTTGCGATCCACTTTTTCATAATTTCACATCATAGCTTCACACTTTAGAAGATTAATTTATTATGAATAAAATACAAAACGACTTTAGGCGCCTTGATTTTTAGTAAAACAATGAATAGCCCAACTTTAGTTCAGGCCCATTTTTATTTTAATTAAATATGCTTCCTAATTTATTTCATTGTTTTTGGCAACTACTATTATCCACATGAATGACTAAAGGCTCTCCATTATCAAAAGAATATACATAAGATGCCCCATTTGGGAATATATTTTTTAGACGTTGCAGTATTTTATTGTCAGACTTATCAATATCACAGTATTTATCTACTGCAAATACGCTTAAAAAGGCTTTTAATGTTTCATCATTAGCATCTTTTATTGAAAAATTTTTTATGGTTAATTTAAAGAACAATTCATTATTATTCTTATAAACATCTTGCAATACTGTGTATACATCTAAATCTTTAGGAGTCTGTTTTTTAAAGCCTTCTATAATTTTATCCTGCAATATATTCAAATAATCTTGAAGTTTTTTTCTATCAACTTTATGACTAAAAGGGTTTACTGTGTTAAATTCACAAAAAGGCTGGGTATTCTTACCGGTGGTGTTTAAGAAATTGATTTCTAATTTATTGTAAAAGTAATCTGGCATGTCATAGACAAGTTTTAGTCTGGAGTTTTCTATATTTTCTACTTTTAGTTTTTCGATATATCCATCCTCAACTAATAATTCGCCTAAGTATATAACTCCATCCTCTACTTTATATTGCTTAAAAAATTCGCCATCATATAATGCTTTTTGGGAATTATCATTACAAATATAAGTTTTATAACTAACTTTTCCATCATCATAAAATGTAACAATTTGTGCTCGTTGACCAATTTGATACATATTCCACTTCCCAATAATTTTTTGTTTAATTTCTTGATTTGATAAACTCTGTTTATCATTAGCAAAAACAAAAAACGGAATAATTAAATAAATTAACAGTATTTTTTTCATATCTATTTCCCTTAGAATAATTAATCCAAATATTAACAAAAATAATGAGGAAAAATACCCAAAAAATTTAATTTTTGATTACTTTTGTTCATTTTCAATTTATTGCAATCGATATCTCTCAATAAAGTATTTACGGGGAATAAAGTTAAATGCATCAAGCTTCATGCTGTCGATATAAAATTGATTGAGTAAGCAAGTCCCAGACTTATATATCGCAAAGTCTGAAGTTGTCATTAATGCAGTTAAGTCCAATTAAAACAACAGGCCTAATTAACTAAAGCCAAATATCAGTATAGTAAATTTACCACATAACTCCCTTACACCATCTCTCTGTTTTTGTAGGAGTAATTAACTCAAAGTTATTTCTGCGCATACATTGTTGAAAATGATACTTATTAAAATAATAGAAAAACTGAGAATCGGGACCGATTCCTTGATAATGATAACGTATGTTATTTTGGGGTATATAACGAGCACATGCTTTATGAAGTAAATCTGCATTAAGCGGTTTATTTTCGATATTTTCGCCTAAAAGCCGGAGAAAAATTTGGTCCGTTGTTCCTATCAAATTTTTAGGTCTTGATCTAAAATGGTCTTCAAGATAATTGTGCTGAATCGCAATTGCATTAGGTAAATTTTCCTGAGATATATGCCCACTTGAACACAACTCGGTAAAGATATTAACCATAATTACTCTTGTATTTTCTGTTTCTTGATTACATTTTTCAAGATCACTTTTTGAAGCTTTTGATTTATTCTTTACAACTGATCGCCAATATTCTTTATCATAATCTGGAAATTCACTGTCAGTATAGCCAAACAAACAGAAATCGCCTCTACTTGAACAGGAGTTCACGCTAATAACCATCAGCGTTAAAATAAAAATTCTTATTAATTTAGCCATTAATTATTTCCTAAATAATTCATATAAAATACATTTTATATTTATACATATATTTTCATTCATTACAATACTTTAACAGCAAAGGTTTAAGCTTTTTGTTTTTAGATAAATATTATCTATATATCAACAATCTTTTATCGTACAAGAGAAAGATTAAGAAAAGAGATGCAGAAGATGTTCAAAAAACCCCGCTCCTCAACTTTTTTAATTGAATAAATTACAAGATTAATAGGCAGGATTAAAGTAAAAAGGCGTCATAATGAATATAAGGGAATTTGACCCCAGCAGGAATCGAACCTGCAACTAGCCCTTAGGAGGGGCTCGTTATATCCATTTAACTATGAGGTCATCTCGGGCGGTTATTCTAATAAATTTATCAAGATATTACTATTTAAATAATGAAAAATTTTCTATTTTGAACAAACATGATACAATCTTAACATTCGTCAATTATGATTTATAACATTATGAAAAAAAGAATAATAGGTATGATGTTCTCGGTTTTAGCACTGACAAGTTGTGCCACTTATCAAGCTGAAACCAACAGTTATAGTGACCCATTATCGGGTTTTAACAAAACCATGTTTGATGTTAACTATTATGCCCTTGATCCTTATATTTTACGCCCTGCAGCTGTGGTATGGAAAGATTATGTACCAACACCTTTGCGTAAAGGGGTTGTTAATTTTTCGTCTAACCTTTCTGAACCAGCATCTGTGGTCAATAGCGCACTACAAGGTGAAGGCCGTGAATCTGGTAAACATTTAGCTCGATTCTTTATCAATACCGTTTTTGGTGTGGCGGGTATATTTGATGTTGCTGGAATGGCGGATCCTCAATTACAAAAAGGCTCTAAACGTAGCTTTGGTCAGACATTAGGTCACTATGATGTACCTTATGGTCCTTATGTTGTATTACCTTTCTATGGTTCTGCGACACTTCGTCAGGAAGGTGGTGACATCGTTGACACCTTATACCCACCACTTGTTTGGTTAGATTGGGAATGGGCACTAGTTCGAGGCGTTGTTGATGGCGTTGAAGCTCGTGCCGTAGCTATTGAGTATGAAGATCTGCTTAAAAATAGTGATGACCCTTATAACTTTATGCGTAATGCTTACTTCCAACGTAATGACTTTAATGCGTCAGGCGGTAAAGTTGATGAGAAAAAAGAGAAACAACGCCAAGAAAGCATCAACGGTATTATTAGCGATATCGACGCCCAATAGAATTTCCCTACATTAATAAAAAACGCCGGCTTGTTCGGCGTTTTTTATTTTTGCTGCATTTCAGGTAAGTGTTGCCAAAATCGTCTTGGCATATTTTGTCGTTGTAATTTTGGGTTAATTCTTTCTTTTATCGTTAGTGCATTACAATAACGGTACCACATGGTCTGAAAAACTTTTTCATCATCAGTTAAATAATCTTGGTTAATTTTGTTATTGACAATCAGATCATCGTTTAGCGATATTTTCTCCAATTTTTCTAAATCATAAAAATAGCCATACTGGCGTTTTTCATCATAAATTGCCCATTTTTGGTCGGCATAACGATCTTTAAAGAATCGTGTCGTTAATGGTAAGGCATTATAAATGGGACCAATAACCGCAAAATAGATCTTTTCATCACTAGTTGGATTTTTGATAGCATTAAATCGAACAAATTGTTGAATATGGTGTTTTTCTTTATTCACTTTTTTAGCGATATCATGAATGGCTAATACATCTGGATCGCCAAAATCAGTTTCAAATGAATAGTTAGATTTAAATACTTTGCAAATATAACGAAAAATGATTAAATCACTTTCAGGCAGCTCTGATAACCAAGTAAATAAGATCTGATTTAGTGCAATCTTGGATAACTTTTTTTGTAGCGCCGAGTATACCCTTTCATACTTGCTATTACGAAATTCAACATGGTGAGAATCAGATACCAAAAGCGGTACAACATCATCATCCGACAACAAGCATTCCGGCATTTTTTTAAGTTTAAACGCATCAAAAACCGCGCATAACAATCCTTCGAAAGATTTGTCATAATAAAAAGCTAGCATAACTTACCATCCCATCACAAGCTGCTGAGGAATAGGATCTTTTTTAGCTTCAAGTAATGGCGGATCTTGCAGGTTCAGTCGAATATATTCAGCAGATGACTCGAGCAATTTATAGGTACTCATTTCATGGCAAACAATAAAAAATTGCGCACGTTTAAGCACAACGCCTATACGTTTTAACGCTTCAATATTAAGTTTTCGATGTCGCCTAGCCATCACTATTAATTTTGCTGATTTAACACCAATGCCAGGAACTCGCAAAATTTTTCGATAACTATCACGATTGATATCTACCGGAAAAAAATGCGGATTACGAATTGCCCAAGATAACTTTGGATCGACAGTTAAATCAAGATCAGGATATTCATCATTAACAATCTCATCAACGCTAAAATCATAAAAACGAAGTAACCAATCAGCTTGGTATAAACGATTTTCGCGAACGCGTGGGACTTCTTGCAACACCGGCAATCGCTTGTCATAACTATTGACCGGAATAAACCCCGAATAGTAAACCCGCTTCATGCTTGGGCGTTTATAAAGTTTGGCGGTAAGTTGTAATATTTGATTATCGGTTTCATCTGTCGCCCCAATAATAACCTGGGTGCTCTGCCCTGCTGGTACAAATTTTGGAGTAGACTTAATTTTTTTGCGATCTTCAATATTTTCCATCAAATTTTGTTGGATATGACGCATTGGTTGATAGATCGTTTGATGATCTTTATCCGGTGCAAGTAATTTTAAATTACGTTCAGTAGGAATCTCTAGATTGACACTCATTCTATCTACTAATAAACCGGCTTCTTTGATAAGCTCATTACTTGCGCCAGGAATAGCTTTCATATGGATATAACCATTAAAATTGTATTCTTGACGTAGAATTTTGACTACCCGAATCATTTTTTCCATTGTGTGATCAGCACTACGCATAATGCCAGAACTTAAAAAAAGTCCTTCGATATAATTGCGACGGTAAAATTCAATGGTTAAATCGGCTAATTCTTTTGGAGTAAATCCAGCTCGTGGGATATCATTACTTTGGCGATTAATACAGTAAGCACAATCAAACATGCAGTAATTGGTTAGCATAATCTTTAATAATGAGACACATCGACCATCGGCGGTAAAAGAATGACAGATACCACAACGAGAGGCACTACCAATACCTTTATTTTTATTATTGCGAGAGGTACCGCTTGATGCGCACGAAATATCATATTTTGCTGATTCTGCCAATATCTCAAGCTTTGACATCATTTTGTCTTGAATCATAATTACCACCAATGACTGTATATATTTACAGTATTATAGCTATTTTACTTGCATGTGCAAGTAAATTATCAGATCAAAAATAGGAAATATTTGCTCAATAAAACTGCATATAAACTCTACTTTATTAAGAGACTATAAATAAAATGTAAAAAGCGGGAGTATTATTGATTACTTATTCCACTAACCCTATCTTATTTAAAAATTGTGAAATAAAATCAATCATAGGGTATTGTTCAGCTTACAAGTGTACGCTATAATCACACCAATTTTTCATACGAAGCTGGTTAACTTAGGAGTAAAGCATTAGATGAAACGTGTAGTAATCACAGGATTAGGTATTCTTTCAAGTATTGGGAATAATACCAAAGAAGTTTTAGAATCATTGAAAGTGGGCCGAAGTGGTATTACTTTCTCTCAAGAAATGAAAGATAGCGGAATGCGCAGTCATGTATGTGGTAATGTAAAATTAGATACAACTGGGCTTATTGATCGCAAAGTTGTCCGTTTTATGAACGATGCATCTATTTATGGTTATCTGGCTCTACAGCAAGCAATCGAAGATGCAAAATTAACCCCAGAACAAGTATCCAATCCTCGTACAGGTCTAATCGCTGGTTATGGTGGCTCAACCAAAACTCAATATAATGTCGTTGCCGGCATGAAAGAAAAAGGTTTAAGAGGTGTTGGTCCTTACGCAGTAACTAAATCAATGTCATCTGCAATATCTGCATGTTTAGCCACACCATTTAAAATTAAAGGTGTTAGCTACTCAATGACATCTGCTTGTGCAACATCAGTTCACTGTATTGGTCATGCAGCAGAACTTATCCAACTTGGCAAACAAGACATTGTATTTGCTGGTGGTGGAGAAGAACTTTGCTGGGAAATGTCATGTGAATTTGACGCAATGGGCGCATTATCAACCAAATACAACGACACCCCAGAAAAAGCATCACGCGCTTATGATAAAAACCGTGACGGTTTCGTTATCGCTGGCGGTGCTGGAATGGTAGTTGTTGAAGAACTTGAACACGCCCTTGCACGTGGTGCACATATCTATGGTGAACTAGTTGGTTACGGTGCAACATCTGATGGTTATGACATGGTTGCACCATCTGGTGAAGGTGCAATGCGTTGTATGCAACTTGCTATTCAAGATCTTGACGCACCAGTTGATTATATCAACACTCACGGAACTTCAACACCAGTTGGTGACGTTAAAGAATTATGGGCAATCAAACAAGTATTTGGAGATAACATTCCAGCTATCTCTTCGACTAAATCAATGACAGGTCACTCATTGAGTGCAACCGGTGCTCAAGAATTAATCTATTCATTACTTATGCTTGAACATGGTTTTATCACACCAAGTATCAACATCGACGAACTCGCTGATGAAGCAGTTGGAATGAACATTATTACCGAGCCAACTGAACGTGAATTAACAACAGTAATGTCAAATAGCTTTGGTTTTGGTGGCACTAACGCTTCAATTGTCATGAAAAAATATAAAGCTTAAGTCTGATAGTTAATGTTTAATAAAAAACCGCACTCATTAGTGCGGTTTTTTTATAGCTTAATCAATTAAGAAGACTAATTATAATACTTTACTTAAAAACAGCTGTGTTCTTTCATTTTGAGGATGATTAAAAATTTGCTCAGGTGAACCTTGTTCTTGAATGATGCCCTGATCGATAAAAATAACACGAGTTGACATCTCTCTAGCAAAACCCATCTCATGAGTGACAACCACCATGGTCATCCCTTCTTGAGCAAGTGCCTTCATCACGGCTAAAACTTCACCGACTAACTCAGGATCTAACGCCGAAGTAGGTTCATCAAAAAGCATAACTTTCGGGTCCATCATCAATGATCTAGCAATCGCGACACGTTGTTGTTGACCACCGGATAATTGATTTGGATAAGCATCAATCTTATCAATCAAACCAACCTTAACTAATAAACCTTCAGCCTTATTAATTGCATCATTTTTTGGCATCTTCTTGACATCCATTGGTGCCAAAATTAAATTTTCCAATACCGTCATATGTGGAAAAAGATTAAAACGCTGAAAAACCATGCCAACTGATTCACGGAGTTGATTGATATTGGTTTTAGCATCTGGCAATTTAAACCCATTAACTTCAATCTCGCCTGAAGTAATATCTTCTAATCCATTAATGCAACGTAAAAAGGTGCTTTTACCTGAGCCCGAAGGGCCAATAATAGAAATCACCTCTTTTTCCTGAATATCACAAGAAATACCTCGTAGCACATGAATATCGCCAAATTGTTTTTGTAGATTTTTAATGTGAATCACTTTTGCCTAACCTTTTTTCTAAATATTTTACTAATAATGAAAGCAAGAATGTCATTACCCAATACACAATAGAAATCACAATATAAGGTTCAGTATAAGACCCATATGCAGCTCCAGATGTTCTTGCAGCAAAAGCTAAATCAGCCAGACCGATCGCTGCACCGAGTGACGAATCTTTCAAAATAGCTATTGCATTATTACCCAAAGGTGGAAGCATACGTTTAAAAGCCTGTGGTAAAATTACTTTACGCATGGTACTACCATAGCTCATTCCAAGTGACCTTGCAGCTTCCATTTGTCCTTTATCGATTGATTCAATCCCTGCTCTAAAGATTTCGGAAATATAGGCACCGGCATTTAACGTAATTGCCGTAACACAGGAAATAAACGCCCCATACTCAGTACGCCAATAACGAGCGGTGGACATTGAAATAAGATTATCGGAAACCAATAATCCATCACGAGGGTTTAGAAAATATGGCATTAACACATAATGCACTACCATGATTTGAACAAATAGTGGTGTACCACGAAAAGCACTAACATAAATTTTAACAGGCCATTGTACACCATAGTGAAGCATCCATTTCCAAAAACCAAATTTAGCTGATGCGGTTCGCCCAATACCTAACGTCAATCCCCATAATGTCCCTAAAATGACACAAATAATAGTACATTGAACGGTTAATTTTGCCCCCTCAATAAAGAGGGGCGTATATTCTTCAATAATTTGCCAATTAAATGCCATGACTATTCCACTTTACTCTTTAGAATCTAATGGTAAAGATGGAACATTATTATCGAACCATTTTTTATAAATTGATGCATAAGTACCGTCTGCAACAATTTTTTTCAGGCCTTCATTGATGCTATTGCGTAATTCAGTATTACCTTTAGCAACGGCAATACCAAAATATTGAGATTCAAAACTATTATCATAAACTAAATTGAAATCTTTACCGGGATGCATTTTAATATAAAACTTAACCACACCAACATCAGCAACAGCTGCACTTATGCCTTCTTCATAAAGCTCTTGTAGCAATAATGGCGTATTATCAAAACGTTTGATTGCAGTGCTATTTTTACCGAGTACTTTAGAAACAACCACATCAGCCGTACTACCATTAACTACTCCAACAGTATGATTACTTAAATCAGCAATTGACTTAATTTCAGTTGTTTTTTGAGAAACAATAACTTGCTCAGCCGGAAAATACGGTAATGAAAAATCAACAGAGTTTTTACGCTTTTCAGTTATAGTAATACCTGAAATGATAATATCGCGCTCACCATTATCTAAAGTAGCAAAAATACCTTCCCATGGCGTGTTAATTAATTTGATTTTAAAATTTTGAGCTTCAGCAATCGCTTTAATAAGATCAATATCAAAGCCTTCTAACTGCTTATCACTATTTTCATACTCAAAAGGACGATATGTTCCCCCTGCTCCAACCACATAAGTCTGCTCACTGGCAAAACTAAATGAAGATGTGAATAATAAAAGAGAAGACAAAATTACAGAAAAAAAAGAATTACGCATACAGATTCCTATCTATAAATAAATATTCGAAACATAATAACTTTTAAGCAAAATATTTCAACAGAATATTTAACTTGATTGGTGATTAATTGGTGCTTTTATAGAAGCTAAAAACCCCGCTCCTCAACTTTTTTGCGTTTAAAAAATAAACTCATTAGAAATAGTGCTGATTAACTTTGTTCAGGTAAATTTAGGTATTTTTGTGATGATAATCATTTTAACTCATTGCTCACTATGAGTTAAAGATATAAAAATACCTTTATAAATTTTATGTTCTGTACTAATTAATGCTAATAACCGATTCTCGTTTGACTAAATAAGGTTTAAATAGAAATTCTCCAGGTTCAATTTTATCACCATTAAGCATTGCAACTAAACGATCAACCATCAAAGTTGCCATATCAACTAATGGTGCAGCTATAGATGTTAATGACGGGCTAAATAGGGTGTCTAAAAACATATTATCGATACCAATAACGGATATATCTTGTGGAATCTTAATTCCTAACCGAGTTAATTCTGAAATAATACCTATCGCCAACATATCATTAATAGCAACTATTCCATCAGGCAAAGTCTTTCTATTTTTTATAATTTTAGTCGCAATTAATTTACCTAAATCCGCTAATTCACTATCACCATATGCAAACTGGGCAGTACCTTCAATAATACGATTTTTAGTGCTTAAACCTGCATTTTTTAAACTATCTAAAAAGCCTAATACTTTGTTATTTCGGCTAGTAATATTTCCTTTGATTGTAGCAAAAACGATATTTTTGCAACCTTGTTGTAATAAAAAATCTGCTGCAAGCTTCCCTGCTTGAAAATTATCCATTGAAATACTATCAATGAGAATTTTTTTATGTTCCTCTTCTGAAGTTAAACCATCATAATTCACCATCACCATTCCTTTATTAATGGCACTAATGAAATGTTTTTTTTCAATGGACGAGGAAACCACAATGACACCTTTGACACCAAAAGAAAGAAGATCATTTAAAAATAATTTTTCTTGTTTATCCTGACGAGATGTATTAGCCAATAGGACTTGATAACCATATTTTTCTTTAGCTATTGATTCAATATTATTAACTAAAGCAGCAAAGTTAGGATTCATGATCGAGGGAACTAATATTCCTATCATCTTTACATGCCCTGTTTTTAACTGTTGAGCAAGCTTATTCGGATGGTATTTTAATTTTTTTATACTCTCTTCTATACGATTTAAAGTTTCTTTTCGCATTTGGTCTATTCGACCATTTAATACATTAGATACAGTACTAACTGAAACACCTGCATGTTTAGCCACATCGCGAATGTCAACCATACTAAATTCCTTAAAGATTCTTTTATACGATTTAATATAAAGCACACTATACAAAAAGTTTAGTAACAACTGAACTTATTTTAAAAAATCAGTATAAATAAAGATGGCAATTTAGTTAATCAAGTTGTATTCAAAAACAGCTTTTAATCAAAAGTTAATTTGCTAATTAAGTAAAATTTAATTAGCAAATTAATAGCGTTAATATCCCATTATGTTTGGTAACCACGTTGTAATAAATGGGAATAATGCAACAAGGATTATTCCAACTAATATCACTAGCTGATATTTAAGCATAGGTTTCATAACATCTTTCATTGTTACACCACAAATGGTACATGTGGCATAAAGCCCTAATCCAATAGGAGGAGAGAACAATCCAAAACCCATCGCAAAAACCATTACAATACCATAGTGTAAAGGATGAAATCCTAGTTGAATTGCAATTGGTACAAGGATAGGTGCAAATATGATTAATGCTGGAGCACCTTCTAATACTGAACCAAATATAATGAGGATTAAAATTGATAAGATTAAAAATAACCATGCCCCATGATTAGTGCCGATAGATACCAAAATATCTGCACATTTTTGAGGAATCATTTCAATAGTTAATGCATAAGATAAACTTGTGGCTGATGCAACAATAAATAATAACATACCTGACATGGCTGACATATCAATAAACAGTTTTATAGTTGCTTTTAACGTTAATTCTCTAAATGCAATACGACCAACTACAATGGCATAAACAACAGCAAAAGCAGAAATTTCCGTTGATGTAGCTATCCCTGCAACAACACCTCGACCAATCATGAGAATCATTAGTAATCCAACAGCAGCACCAAGAATTAGCTGTTTTTTAGGCATAAGAACAGGATAAGCATCTGATACATTTATTTTCTTTCCAAAAATATTTGCCGTAATTAATAAAATTATTAATAGACAGGCTGCTGGTACTATACCTGCAATAAAGAGAGCTCCAATGGAAATATTAGCAACAAAGCCCATAACAATTAAATTAACACAAGGAGGGATAGATTCAGCCATAACCGCTGAAGCAGCAAACACACCGGCTGCATCTTCGCGACTCTGTTTTGTTCTTTTTACGGCTGGCATTAATACTCCTCCGACAGCAGCAACATCTGCTAATTTTGAACCAGAAATGCCTGAAAAAAATGCCATTGATAACACGGTCGTCATATTCAAACCGCCTTTAAATCTCCCCATTCCTCTAACAATAAACTCTACTAAACGAGATGACATTCCATTGACTTCCATTGCTGCTCCAGCAAGCAAGAAAAATGGTATCGCTAATAATACGAAATGATCTACACCAGCAGAAACTTGTTGTGCAAAAAATACAAATGGTAAAGTTGGATTGCTTAAGAAAAATACCATTGAGGATAGCCCTAAGGTAAAAGCTATTGGAATACCAGCCATAATACCTAAGAAAAAACAAACAAACATGAATAAAGCCGGCAATGATTCAAATTCTGGAAATAACGAATAACATGTAAAACCAATAAAAAATAAACCTAAAACGCCTATACCACTTCTCAGTACTATTTTCTTTTCTGCTTGAAATACATGCTCTAATGTTGCAACAAACATAACAATAGCACCAATAAACACTGGTACATAAAATAATGCTAAAGGCATACCGGTTTCTGTTGTTTGCTCTAAAGATATATATACCAGATCATAACTTGATATAACTAACCCAATAGAAACAAAAACTAAAATCCACCGAGTGCTATGAACAATATATGCCCTCATAGAGCTAGGTAATAATCCTAAAAATAAATCTATTCCAATATGCCCTCCTCGCCCTGAGGAAGTTGCAACACCAAAAAAAACCAACGCTATCATTAATGCTCTAGCCACTTCTTCCGCCCACTCTAATGGTGAGTGGAAAACATAGCGAAAGATTACGGATGAAAATACAACAAGAACATTAATAAAGAGTGATAATCCCCCTAAAATCGCTGTTATTTTTGTTAAAAATCGACTTAAAGGGGATATCACTGGAACAATTAATTTTTGTGTACCAGTAATATCTGACATAACTTTCTCCTAACAACGCTCTAATCATTCAATCGATTGGATATATTCAACAATTTCCTTAGTTTGCGGATATTTTTTAACAAAATCCTCATGAACATGTTTTGTTTTTTCCTTGTAATATGCTCTATCGACGACCACAAAATTTACACCTAATAATTTAAGTTCATCGATTGCTTTTTGTTCTGAACTTGCAGATAAACTTCTTTCATAAATTGTTGCTTCCTTAGCAGCTGCAATAAAATCATCTTTAAGTTCAGTTGGAAGACGTTCAAAAGAATTTTTGTTCATAACCGCTACGATTGGATTGTAGATATGTTGACTTAAAATAGCGTTTTTAGTTTGTTCATAATATTTACTGGTTAAAACTGTAGGCGCATCGTGTTCAACTCCATCAATTACCCCCATTTGTAATCCAGAATAAACTTCACCACCTGGCATAGGAATTGGAACCGCCCCCATACTTTTTATAGTTTCGAGAAAGTTAGGCACTGGAAGTGCTCTTATTTTAAGGCTATTTAAATCTTCTGGTTGATTTACTATTTTTTTAGTATAAATATTTCGAGCACCTAGGCTATAACCAAATCCTAATACTTTGATATTTGCTTTACTCTGCATAATTGAAGCAAGTTTATTACCTGCATCACCATCTAGTGAACGACCTACATGATCCATATCATTGAATAAGTAGCCTGAATCGAGAATACCTATTTCTGGCACAATAGTTGACCAAATTGATGTACCTGAGATCATAATATCAATCGCACCAATTTTAACCTGTTGAGCGGCATCCGCTTCTTTTCCTAACATCGCATTAGGGAAATAACTAAATTTAACTTTATTTTTAACTCTTTTTTCTAAATTCTCTTTGAAACTTGCATACCATATATAATGGGCAGAATTATCGTTTTCAGGTAGTGAAGAATAAACTCTGACATTAACTTGAGGAGCCGCATAAGTTACTTGTGGCACAAACGTGAAAGCGGTGAAACACAATAAAGTGCAAGATAAAATTCTTGCTGATAGCTGTTTAAAATTATTCATATTAAAAACCTTTAGTTAGATTAATTCCAAAAAATTTTCATCCCGTACCAGCTATAACGTTTTACTGTAACGTTATAGTTAATATAATTTTAAATAGCCGAATTAGTAAACAAAATTTTTTAGGAAAATATTAAATGTGTGATTCAGATCATAATTAAAGGAAATAATTTAACTGTAACGTTTTAGAGAATTGTTTGTTTCAACCTAGCTTCTTCGAATAAATCTAATTTTCAGTCAAAATATAATTATTTTATTCTGTGATTTAAATCACATTCTCTAAAAAATTTGGCTATATAATTTAAAACTCATCCCGTTACCAGTAACAGTAAAATTTTATTTCAAAGCAAAAATCTAATAGGAGATAAAAATGGGTACGTTATCTGGTAAAAAAGTGTTTATTACAGGTGCAGAACAAGGTATTGGCAAAGCGACAGCAAAAGAATTAATTGAAGCTGGATGTGATGTTTACCTGCACTATTTTAGTGGTGAAGAAGGACCGAAGGAGTTAGTTGAGTTAGCCAATAAATTAGGACAAAGAGCCAATTATGGTTATGCAGATTTAACAAAAGAGGACGAAACTCACCAAAGTGTAAATGCTGCTGCAGAATTTTTAGGCGGAATTGATATTCTTATCAATAATGTGGGAGGAATTATTGCAAGAAAATGGTTAGGTGAAATTGACAAACAATTTTGGCAAACTGTAATCGATGTCAATATGACAACAATGTTAAATGTAACACAAAGTGCTTTGCCACATTTGAAGAAAGCTAAAGATGGCGCTAGTGTTGTTAATTTAGCTTCTCTAGCTGGTCGATCAGGTGGTCATGCTGGATCGCTAGTATATTCAATGACAAAAGGTGCTGTTTTAACATGGACTCGTTCATTAGCCGCTGAACTCGGCCAACACGGAATAAGAGTAAATGCTGTTGCGCCAGGTCTGATTCTTGGAACTCGTTTTCATAACCAACATACAACAAAAGAATCCGCAGAAGAAACTATAAAATCGATTCCTTTAGGGAGAGCAGGAAGTTCGGAAGATGTCGCTCGTGTTATTAAATTTTTAGCATCAGAATATGACGGTTTTATCTCGGGTGCGACAATCGATATCAACGGTGGAGTTTATAGAATGTAATTAGTTAGCTTGATGCCTAGTTATGTTAAGATACAAGGAAAAATGTATGATAAAATCTGAGATTCTTCATCCTAAACTATTAGAAACATTAGCAAAATGCGGTCATAAAACAAATATATTGATTGCAGACAGTAATTATTCTTTTGTAACAAACTCTTCACCTAATGCAACTATTATCTATCTCAACTTCTGTGTTGGCGAGATTAAAAGTACATTAATTCTAGATAAGCTTTTAAAATATATAAATATTGAAAAAGCTGTTCTAATGGAAAGCCCACCTGATTTTAATAACGAAATTGAGACAGAGTACAAAGCTCTACTCCCAGAAACAGTAGAAATTGTGCATGTTGAACGTAATAAGTTTTATTCATTGGCAAAATCAAATGATACATTATTAGTAATTGCAACAGGTGAGAACCGGCGATTTGCCAATATATTACTTACAGTAGGAGTAGTTTGTTAATTCTTCTTAACTAATGATATCTATTAATAAATATACAAAAAAAATACTCAAACCAAGTTTGAGTATTTTCCCAAGATTTCTCATCATGTTGATTAACTAAATATTCATTTTTTTAATGAAAAAGGTCAATACCGCTGAGCTTATTAACGCGATCACCATAAATAAGAAGGCGTGGTTGTAGCCTCCGTTGGCGTTGTCGATAAGGAAGCCGATGATGAATGGTGATAATACGCCTGCGACTTGTCCACCAAAGTTGACGATACTTGAGGCTTTGCCCATGATTACCGGCGGAATCATATGCATTAGCATTCCCCAAAAGATAGCAAATGCGATAAACATAAAGAGTGCTGATACGCATTGGAAGACTATAGCAGCCTCAAGATTATCGACTTGGAACATTAAGAAAAGAAATATCCCAGAGATAAAAGCGGTTAAACCATATACATATTTTAATTTTTGTTCGAACTTATCAGCAAAATAGCCACCAACTAAGGTCCCTAATGCACCAAATAAGAATGGGATTGCAGCTAAGATACCGGTTTTGGAGAGCGATAATCCTCTTGCTTCAAGTAAATAACTTGGTAACCATGTGGTGAATCCCCAGAATGTGATATCAAATAAGAACCAAATTAGCGATAACTTCCAGAGTATTGGCATTTTCAATACATCTATTAACGAAGACGAGCTCTCTTCGACTGAGACATTATCGTTGATTATTTCTAATTCTTGCAGTTCATCGGCACCAATCAGACTATTTTCAGATGGATTATTGCGAATAAACTTGTAGATAAAAAAGCCTAATATAAAACCAGGAATACTTAAGATGATAAATACATCGCGCCAACCTAACCATTCAATAATGGCAACTGCCACAATTACAGATATTGCTGGTCCTAATGTGTTGACGGAAGATTGAATTGCCGTTGCTCGTCCTCGTTCTTTGGCAGGGAAATAAGTAGCGATAGTTTTCCAAGACGAAGCTGGGAAACAACCTTCACCGGCACCAAACATGAAGCGAGTCAGTAACATTAATGGTAATACATAAATTAGACCGGTAAAAAGCGTAAACATCGACCACCAAATAATGGCAAAAGCCATCACTTTACGCGGACCAAATTTATCTGATAAATAACCACCGGGAATTTGGAACAGTGCATAACCAATAAAAAATGCACTAATAATTGAACCTTGTACAGTTTTATCGATACCAAGATCATGGCCAATAAACGGCAATGAGACATTCATTACCATACGATCAAGAAACGAAAGTAACCAACCTGACCATAATAGTAATAAAATGGTATAACGCCCTTTCCATTTTTTTTGATTATACCCAGAGGTAGGAATTTTAGTATTCAATTTATTCATAAAATTTCCTTAAATAATATCATCCCAATTAACTTAAAGTTAACATTTTTGCTACTATTTTAAATTTACTCTATTTTTAGAGTAATTTGTTGACAATTTGACCAACAAATTACTTCGTTCTAAATTAAAAGCTCAAAAATCCAATGGGTATAATTCCGCTCACTTCAGTGAACTTTTATTATTATTTAATTATTAGCTGTTATAAACGTTCCATGCAGCTTGTAAACCAGCCCCTTGTACTGTTTTAAAACCAACTCGATTTAACACAGCTTCAAACGCGGTTAATGTTTGCATGACACAAGATTTTCTAGCATTATAGCCCATAGTACCAATACGCCATACATTACCTTTAAGCGGACCGAATGAAGCACCGATTTCAATACCAAAATCATTTAACATTAAATTGCGAACTTCAAGGTCATTAATATGTTCCGGACGAACCACACCAACGACATTATTCATTTTATGATCGAGATCGCCAAACAACTCAAGTCCCATAGCTTGTAAACCAGCAACCATTGCAGCCCCATTAACGCGATGACGCTCAATCACGTTATCTAAACCTTCTTGTAACACAATTCGAGCACATTCGCGTGCAGCATAAAGCATTGAGGTCGCTTCAGTGTGGTGGTTGATACGTTCAGAACTCCAGTAACGGATAATCATATCGATATCAAAATAGTTAGAATAGATCATCTCATCTCGGCCACCCGCATCATTTTCAGCACGAATACCCAGTTCAACACATTTACGAGCTTGAATAATTTCGACCATTTTTGGACTTAAAGTAAGAGGAGCAACACCTGGAGGTCCACTTAAACATTTTTGTAAACTCACTGAAACGCCATCAAGTTGCCATTTATCAACTTCAAGTGGGTTACCCACAATCGAAGCAGTTGCATCGACATAAGACAACACACCATGGCGACGACAAATTTCACCAATTTTATCCAATGGTTGCAATAATGTGGTTGAAGTGTCACCTTGCACGCAAAGTAATAGTTTGGGTTTGACTTTTTTGATAGCATCTTCAATAACATTAGGATCAAAAACTTCACCCCATGGCACTTCAATAGTATGCACATCAGCACGACAACGGTGGGCAATTTCACAAAGTAATAAACCAAAACGACCAAATACGGGTACTAATACTTTGTCACCCGGTTTAATTGTTGACACAAGAACGGCTTCAATACCGGCTCTTGCAGTACCATCAATAACAAAAGTTTGCTCATTTTTGGTTTTAAAAATATCTCGATAAAGTGACATAGTCTGATTCATATAATCAGTCATAACTGGGTCAAACTGGCCAATTAAAGGTGCCGCCATCGCTCTAGTGACACGAGGATCAGCATTGATTGGACCTGGTCCCATTAATAGTCGCGTAGGCGGATTAATTTGGTCATATTTATCTAGGTCTAACATTATTTTTTCCTTTATTAATATCGAGTTAATTGTTTGAAGATTACACTAACTCATCTTCTCTTATCTATATTTTTCAAAAAATTATTGGCAATGGGATGATGAAACTTAAACAGATTAACAATTTCATTCATCACTTTGCCCATATGCGATTTTTTCCATGCTAATGACAATGGCGATGGCTTACGTTCATTAACCACTTTACAGGCAATCAATTCACCTGAATCTAAATAAGATTGGCAGATTGATTTGGGTAAAAAACCAATACCTAATCCTCTTAAATGGCAAGCCAACTTAGTGGTAATATTTGGCACAATAATCTCAGATTGGCTAGGTAATAACCAAGCCACTCGTTTATTCATATGCACAGAGGTATCTTCAACATTAATTGCCGGATACTTACGTAAAGTATCATTAGATAACGCCCCATCAATTTGGGTGATCGGATGATTTTTGGCTGCCACAAACACCCAACTTACTTCACCAAGAGGTAGTATATTAATCATCGTATCAAGCGATTCAGTGCCTGTTGCGCCAATCGCTAAATGGCACTCACCATGTAATAACGAATCCCACACTCCCATATAAACTTGTCGATTTATATTGAAAGTAGTAAAAGGGAATTTCTCTTTTAAAAACGTCAACAAATCGGCTACCGCCTCAACATCATAGAGCAGATTATTGATGGTAATATTAATTTTTCGCTCAACACCATCACGAATCTGTTGTAACTCATCAGGCATGGTTGATAACCAAAGCAACCATTGGCTACATTGCTCATAAAGATGTTGCCCTGCCAGCGTTAGTGTCACAGTCCGTGTGGTTCGTTCAAAAAGTTGAGTATTAAGATCGGCTTCCAATGATTTAATACGATAACTAATCGCTGCTGGTGTTTTGTAAAGTAGCTTAGCCGCTTTTGAAAAGCTATTGCTCTCAACTACTTTAATAAAGGTCCGCATGGTTTCTGTATCTAGCACGATTTAATCCCTTAAAACAAAACGATCAATACCTAACCATATACCAAGTAAGAGATCGGATCCAGAGGTGTGACCATAATTCGATAAATTTTTTATTGATGAATGGTGATATTTATGTTGTGCAAATGAATTAATCACTTGTAGCACCAACAACGAAAATTTACCTTGCAGTGCATAAGTCAAAAAACTAGCACTAACAGTTGTGGTTAACAGATGTAATGACAAACGCTCAAAGGCGAATTTAAGCTGTCGAATTTGATTGTCAAAACGGCAATCGCTTGAGATAACCGCCAACATCCCCACGATAATATCATCAAAACTTGGCGTTAAACCCGGTCCTAAGCCAATAAACGGCGTAATATCATCTGCTTTACCATTCATCAAATTAGTCATGGTATTACATAATAATTCGAGTTGATATTGACCCGATAAATTGTCACTCAATTTACCAAATAAGCCGGTAGGAGTTTCTATCTCTTTCAATAGATTAGCAATTTGTGATTTATTAGCTAATGAATGTTTTTTTATATTTAATTGACAAACATGCGTATCAAGTGAAATAAAAAAAATCCCGACTTGCAAATCACCCGTTGCCGATTGATAAATAGATAAATCACTAACTAACGACAAAACATAATCAAAATCAGACGATTTAAGTACAATGCCCATGGGCGACAAACCGCTGTTATAACGATGTATAGTAATTAATTGCTGATCATCATTGATTAAATTAATCGTTTGCTGATGAGTACTAAAGAGCGACAGCTCACCCGCTTTTATCGGAATATCCGCACTAACTAAAAGTGGTTTGATAATATGAGATGCTTGCGACAAACCACGCTCTTGCAAATAATCAAAAGCGGGGATAGTAAGTCGCTGATTATTTAGCGACTTATTTAAGCATTCATCATCTACATACATCAAACTCATAGCCTATACGTCTAGTTTTTTTGCTAATGCCTCGAGTGCTTTTTCAAAACAAGCTAACGGTGCTCTAACTGTACCTGCACCAATTTGGCCCACTCCTGCTTGTTTATGGGCAATACCAGTATTAATTAATGGCGTGATCCCTGTTTCGACAACTAAACGAAGATCTAAGCCTAAACAGCATCCTTGGAAATTCCATGTAGGAATTTGGAATAACATATTATGTTCTAAATAGATTTCACTCATCTCTTCAGATACTTCATATGCAACATCCGTGCCACCGGCACCAACAAAGCGAGTAACTCCTGGTGCTGCAACCATAGCCGCCCCGCCTATACCAAAGGTTTCAGTAATAGCACTATCACCTATATCTGGGTTTGCATCTTTTTGAGAATAACCGGTAAAGAATAGACCTTGTGGAGTATTAACTGGCGCGGTAAACCACTGATCGCCAAGACCACTGACTTTAATACCAAATTCTTTACCATTACGCGTCATTGCTGTAACGATAGATCCCTCTTTAATTTGCGCTGCGCTATCCATAATTGATTTACAAAATGCCATAGCAACATTTAAGAAGAACTGATCTGTCACGCTTAAAAAGCTAAAGATTTTCTCCATTTCCGCTTTACTACGATCAAGTAAAATTAATTTTGGTGAAAGGGTTCTTAATAATAATGCTGAAGCGGCAATATTACGTTGATGGAATTCGTCACCCATTGTAATAGCTTGTGCCATCAAAGCGGTTAAATCGATACCATTATCAAACAGTTTTAATGCATCATTCAAGGCTGGCCCTAACGACTCTTTCATCCAACGATGACGGTCTAAAACCTCCTGACCATAAGCACCAAAACGCATCACTTTACCAATACCTTCATTTAAATTGCAGTAAGCACGATTACCATGGGTAATGTTTTCAACCACAATCATTGGCATATTGGCTGACGTAATTCCTCCCATTGGACCAACTGCATTAACAGAATGGCAAGGGATAAATTCAACTTGGCCTGACTCTAACAAATGCAAAGCTTGCTTCTCATCTTGAGCCCAGCCTTCAAACAAGCAAGCACCAATACAAGCACCTTGCATTGGCCCAGTCATATCATGCCAAACAATCGGTGGTCCAGCGTGAAGTAATTTTTTACCTTGCGCCAAGGTTGGTACAGCTTCTTTAGCGGATATAACGCCTACCCAATGAGGTCTAGCAGCTTTAATTCGTTCAATAATTTTTTGGTTTGCTTCATTTATTGCAGTACGTAACATATCAAAACCTCTTAATTTAATTTTTGCAAAATAGCCGCTAATTTTTTATTACCGCCGGCTATTGGCGCCCATTGATAATGCACAACAGGAATATTCGATGATTGAAGATCTTCAGCAAAACTTCTTAAACCAGCATTAATCACACTAATATGGCTTAATAAAGGATATGGTTTAATGAAATTATTTGATTTAACCGGTGTAATCAGTTTTTTAGCTAACAAAATAGCTTCCGGTAAATTATTCATTACAACAATATTCGCTGATTCTAACGCTTCAATTTGCTTACTACGACATTGCGGATCTTGCTCTGAACCAGTCACAGTTGCGATAGCTATCAGTGGATGATTATCACCTCGTTTAGCACAGGCTTTTTGATAACCTGAAATAACTGACTCAGCCGGATTGGCATTTGCGCCATAACCAATAACCAAATCAACAAGTAATACTCCTACGTCGTGATTTTCACCAAGCTGAGCAATTTTATCTTCGCGAATAGATGGATCAATCATAGGATGAGGTTTACCTACAGTGTAAAAATCATCACCTAAATCAATAATTTTATGCCCCTGTTGATCTAACATAATCCCTTTATCGTGATGATGACTGGTAGTGAGATTTAGTTCTTGAGCAAGCAACATCGCCGCTTCTGAAGCTAAGGTACCGCCAGTATATAACCCTGTAATCGTTTTATTGGCTAAATTAGGCAACTTATTCGCTATCGCTTCAACTGGACTTAATAAACAGGCTAATCGAGCTGCTTCATCTAATGTGCGTGCAAAATAGATATTATCGTCTTGAGGTTTATCGATTTTCGAGCCCAAAAATAAAGCCACCACCGGTTTAGGGATTAACTTCATGGCTGAAATCACTTTTTCCCGCACACTGTCTGCTGGCGGTTTAGAAATAAAGGTAATCACTTGTGTATCAGCATCGGCAGCGAGCATATTTAAGGCAGTAAGCGAACTAATCCCCCCGACTTCAAGCGACAAATCCCGCCCACCCAAACCGATAGCTTGCGTAATACCTTGATTCAATAACGCGATTTGTGAAACCACTTCTTGAATACCCGTACCAGACGCCCCAATTACCCCAATATTCCCTTTAGGAATAACATTAGAAAACGCTAAGGGTGCACCCGCGATAAAGGCCGTCCCACAATCGGGGCCCATCACAATTAAATCTTTTTTAGACGCTTTAGTTTTTAAACGGATTTCATCTTCGATTGATACATTATCAGAAAAAATCATCACGTTTTTATTATCGTCTAAAGCTTGATCGGCTAACTCAGCGGCGTACTCCCCAGCAATCGAAATTAACACTAAATTAGCATCAGGTAATTTTTTCGTTGCGCTAGCTAAACGCCTTGCTTTAAGTAGTTTTGCACCACCTTGCTGAGCTTGAGCGATATTTTTTAACGCATCCTCAAGTTGTTGACTAATCAACTCGACAACATCATTAGAGTCATCTTTGGTTTTAATCGCGACACAAATATCATTTGGCGTTGCATCATTAAAACTATCACTCCAAAAACCTGTTGCGGTTAATAAAGATTTATTGGCAGGAGTACCCATCATGACAGATACTTCATCAACCTCATCAAGATTACTCAGTTTTTTTGATATCAACATCAAACTAACAGAATCTTGAAAGCTTCCCTTTTTTATAAAAGATTGAATCATGAGAATAGGCCCCTCAAATATGATAAGTGCTGTTAACTTTGAACCTCATTAAGCTCATTAAAAAAATCTAATAGTTAGATTATATTTATATATTACGGAAAAAATAAACAATAAGCAGGTTATACATCACAAAACATTAACGATATCAAAAATATAATATTATTTAAAATCAGTATCATAAAAGATTGTTAAAAAATTTTTTATAATAATAACTACTTAATTTAATTAAATTTCACAAATATAAAAAAGCTAGTTTGATCACATTATTATTTGATATTAATAGTATGGTAAACAAAAAAAACATTTAAAATGATCCGTAGTATCGACACGATATGTGCGGTTAACATTAAAAGCAAAATGTTAACGATGATGGAGTTTTAAATAGCAGGTAAATATTTATGAATATTTTATATGATGATGTTGCTAATGCAGTTAAATGGATATCGAGCTTTGGTGGTTTAGAACAAGGCGGAACAACTCGATTACTTTATACTGAACAATGGCTTACTGCCCAAAATGCAATTAAAGAAAAACTCTCACAAATTGGCATGAATACCTATTTTGATGATATTGGTAACTTATATGGTCGATTTGAAGGCAGTAAATATAAAGAACAAGTCATCATGTCTGGCTCGCATGTTGATACCGTTGTTAATGGTGGCAAACTTGACGGCCAACTTGGCATCATTGCAGCTATGCTTGCCATGAAATACCTAAAAGAGAACTACGGCCAACCATTACGCACCTTAGAACTTATCTCCATGGCAGAAGAAGAAGGCAGTCGCTTTCCTTATGTCTTTTGGGGAAGCAAAAACGTATTTGCCATCGCCAACAATGATGATGTTGCCGATATCGAAGACAACAATGGCATTAAATTTGTCGATGCAATGAACAACTGCGGATTTAAATTTAACACCCAAAAAGCACGCTCCGATATCAAAGCCTTTTTAGAGTTACACATTGAACAAGGAGGCGTACTTGAGCGGGAAGAAAAAAGCATAGGGGTTGTAACCAGCATCGTTGGACAACGTCGTTACAACATCCGCTTAATAGGTGAAGCAAATCATGCGGGCACCACACCAATGAGTTACCGTAAAGATGCTATCTACGCTTTTAGCCGAATTTGCAACGAATCCATTAACAAAGCAATTAAAGTGGGTGATCCATTAGTATTAACCTTCGGTCATGTTGAACCAAAACCCAATGTGGTTAATGTCGTTCCGGGGGAAGTGATGTTCACAATAGATTGTCGTCACACTAACCAAGAAGAACTCAAAAGCTTTACCGAAGAGATTGAAGCTGACATGATCCGCATCGCCAAAGAACTTGGCCTTGAGATCGAAATAAATCGTTGGATGGATGAAGCCCCAATTCCAATGGATGACAAACTCATAAAAATGCTCGAAAACATCTGCAACCAAGAAAAACTAAGTTATCGCGTAATGCATAGTGGTGCCGGTCACGACTCACAAATTTTTGCACCACGAGTACCGACCGCCATGTTATTTGTACCAAGCATCAAAGGCATCAGCCACAACCCTGCTGAAGATACCAAAACTGAAGACTTAGTTGAAGGAATAAAAGCATTAACTTATGCCCTTTACCAATTGGCTTATCAAGAATAATAAGGAATTAAAATGACAGAAAAAAAAGGTGGCATACAGTACTGGCATAAAATCGTCGCTTTATTATTCCTCGGTTGGTTAGTGATGTGGATTTATCGCCCCGTATTAGCAGCGATTTTTCCTGAAATTCAACAAACTGTAGGACCTCAATCAAATACTGAGCTGGGCTTAATTGCTAGCTGTTACTTTTTTTCCTACACCTTAATGCAAATTCCAGCTGGGATCTTAGTTGACAAATATGGTAAAAAAGCCGTGGTGATTCCTGGCTTCATACTTTTTACCATTGCCGCTATCATGATTGGTAATGCACACTCAATGATGATGATCTATATTGGTAGCTTACTGGCAGGTCTTGGTTGTGGCTCTTACTATGGTTCGGCTTGGTCACTATCAGCCGAAAATATTCCAGCTGAAAATCGTAGCTTCGCCTCTGCCATTATCAACACTGGTGCGGCGTTAGGTATGGGCGTTTGCTTATTATCCACCAGCTTCTTAGTTAAAGCGTTGGATATGCCATGGCAATATATGCTCTATATTATTGCGGCTCTAACACTCTGCTTAATTGCTGGATTTGCAATTATCATTAAAGAGCCATCGATTAAAAGCGTCATCACCCAAAAACAGAAAACGGAAACGGCGCCGAAAGAAAAACATAACTTCTTTAGTAGCCCAATGGTGGCTTGTTACATAATGTACTTTGCAACATGCTATGGCTATTACATGGTGGTAAGCTGGTTACCCAACTTTCTTGAAACTGAACGAGGCTTTACTGGCGGAAGCATTGGCTCTGCATCATCCTTAGTCGCATTCGCGGCTATTCCTGGCGCACTTGTCATCAGTAAAATCTCGGATAAATTTCGTGCTAAACGACTATTTTTTATTATCGTATTAGAACTGCTTTCAGCCGGAACACTATTTATGGCAGTCCAATCATCCACCATCACCTTATTACTGATGGGATTAATCCTCTATGGATTATTTGGCAAGTTTGTTGTTGAACCGATTCTAATATCTCACGTGGCTGACATTGCCCCAAAAAGCAGTTATGGCACAGCATTTGGTGTATTTAACTTCTTTGGCATGAGTTCATCAGTGATAGCACCACCATTAACTGGATTATTAGCGGATATAACAGGAACCAAAATTACGGGGTTCTATGTAGCTATTGCAATCTTAATTATTGCAACAGCATTATTCTTTTTAATTAATTTGCGTAAACACATAACCAACTGATTCACGCAAAAGCATCGACTATTTATCGTTTTTTGATAAATAGTCGAAAAAGTAGTACTCACGGCAAACCTTGCCTAAATCTAAAGCATATGTTCCAAGGAGATCATTATGGGATATATCAATAACAACATCGGCTACCCAAAAGACCTATTAGCGTCCCGCGCGATAATCAAACGTCATAATTTTGCCTTAATACCGCCTGATGGCTTAGTTAAAAATATCATTCCCGGTTTTGAAAATTGTGACATCACCATCTTAGCCACACCTAAACTAGGAGCATCCTTTGTCGATTACCTTGTCACCATGCACCAAGGTGGTCAAAACTTACAAGGATTTGGGGATGATGATATTGAAGTATTTGCCTATGTGATAGAGGGTGACGTCAACGCAAAAGCCAATGACCAATCACACCGTTTACAAACTGGTGGCTACATCTACTGCCCCGCTGGGGTTAAACTCTATTTACAAAATATGACTGCTTCATCACGTTTATTCCTGTACAAACGTCGCTACAACCCTATTTCCGGTTATCAAACACGTGTGATTGCTAATCATATTCAACAACTAGAACGCATGAATTATGAAAATATGGATAACGTATTTATTCAAGACCTTCTCCCCAAAGAACTCGGTTTTGATATGAACTTCCATATTCTTACCTTCCTACCGGGTGCAAGTCATGGCTATATCGAAACCCATGTACAAGAACACGGCGCCTACTTACTTAGTGGTGAAGGTATGTACCTACTTGATAACCAGTGGATACCGGTTAAAAAAGACGACTACATCTTTATGGGAGCCTATGCGCTACAAGCGTGTTACGCTGTTGGCCAACAACCACTGAGTTATATCTACTCAAAAGATTGTCATCGGGATGTGGACATCTAAACAAAAATAAAGGACACCGTATGGAACTAATAGTTATTGCATTAGGTGGTAATGCGATTTCAAAACGAAATGAATTACTCTCTATTGACAACCAATACCAAAACATCAACAGCACGACCCAATTTATTGCCAAATTAGCCAATAAATATCGACTTGTTATTGTTCACGGCAATGGACCACAAGTTGGATTACTTGCTCTACAAAATGCCAGCTACCCAAGCGTACCCGCCTACCCGCTCGATGTCCTTGTTGCTCAAACACAAGGCATGTTAGGGTATATGATACAGCGAAGCTTACAGCAATATGTCAACCAAGTGACCTGCGTATTAACACAAGTCGAAGTAGACAGCAACGACCCATCATTCAAAGATCCAACCAAATTTATAGGCCCGGTATATCAACCTGAAGAACAACAAAAACTACAAGCCCAATATGGTTGGCAATTTAAACAAGATGGCAAATACCTAAGACGCGTTGTTCCATCCCCAAAACCGAAAAAAATTATCGAACTTAATACCATCAAAGAGCTAATTAACCAAGATACCATCGTCATCTGCAATGGTGGGGGCGGAATTCCCGTAATAAAAGATAAATCGGGTTATAAAGGTATCGAGGCGGTTATCGACAAAGATCATAGCGCTGCCCAACTGGCAATCGAACTAAAAGCTGACCACTTAATGATATTAACCGACACTGACGCCGTATATGAAAACTGGGGCACACCTGAGCAAACCGCTCTAGGCAAAGTTGATACCAAACGAATACAACCAATGGCAATCGATGATGGTGCTATGGGACCAAAAATCAAATCCGTTATTGAATTTGTCGAACAAACTGGCAATACCGCCTATATTGGCAACTTAACAGATATCGAATCGCTATTAGCACAAACAAAAGGCACTATCATCACCAAATAGCGACTATAGATAGGAGTGATAAAATGAGACTAGACAGACAAACACTACACAACTTAATTGCCAAAAAACTACATAAAGCTGGATTAACTCAAGAGCACGCCGATATTGCTGCCGATACGCTTGCATTTGCCGATGCACGAGGCATCCACTCGCATGGCGCCGTACGCGTTGAATATTATGCTGAACGCATTGCAAAAGGAGGCATGACTCACTCCCCCAATGTCACCTATAAAGAAACCGGTCCATCATCAGCAATATTAGATTTTGATAACGGATGCGGATTAGTTGCCGCTAAAGTTGGTATGGACAAAGCCATAGAAATGGCGAAAAAAAATGGCGTTGCCGTAGTCGGAATTCGTCGAATGTCACATAGTGGCTCACTTTGTTACTTTACCGAAATGGCAGCTAAACAAAACTTAGTCGCCATATCCATGTGCCAATCTGACCCAATGGCGGTTCCATATGGTGGCGCGGAAGAATTTTTTGGAACCAACCCAATCGCATTTGCAGCACCAACGAACGACGAACGGATTGTCTCATTTGACATGGCAACCACTGTCCAAGCTTGGGGAAAAGTCTTATATGCCAGATCAAAAGGCGCCTCCATTCCCCCAACATGGGCGGTCGATGAACATGGTGAACCAACAACCGATCCCCACAAAGTAAACGCCCTACTACCAATAGCCGATGCCAAAGGTTATGGTCTAATGATGATGGTCGATGTACTTTCAGGCATATTACTTGGCTTACCATTTGGTAAAAACGTTTCATCAATGTATGCGGATCTATCCCAAGGGCGCAACCTTGGTCATCTGCATATTGTAATCAACCCACAATACTTTGTTGGACTCGAAATCTTTAAACAAACCATGTCAGCTATGCTTGACCAACTAAAACAAACCAAACCAGCCAAAGGCAATAGTGAAATCTTCTTTCCAGGCGAAAGAAGCAAAAAACGTGAAGCCGATTACTTAAAAAATGGCATAGAGATAGTTGATGATATCTATAATTATTTAATTAGTGATGATATTCATTACAATCGTTATGATCATAAAAATAAATTTGCCGAATAATATCAAGGTTTCAAAAACCCCGCTCCTCAACTTTTTTTGAGACAAAATACCTAAAAAATAAACCCGCCGAGGCGGGTAATTGAAGCATCGCTTAGCCGCAAAATCGCTTTTTATAGCTAAACGACGTTGACTCCTTGAGTCAGCTTACTTTTAATCACCTAATACTATTTTTTATCACCCCCGCCCCCGCCTTAAGGATTAAGGACGAAGAAATAAATACTAAGGATGGGAGCATAGTCCGTAGTAGTAGTGGTTGTTGGTGTTGCCCCATGTCAAGTTACCGTCGTGTGAGCTCGCGACAAACTTGTAACTACCATCCGAGTCACTAGTCCAATACCAATCGAGGTCGAAGCCAACGCCTGAATAATAATACATATAGCCCCACTCAGTGAAAAAACCTGAACCTATATGACGCATAAAATGATTACCCGGTGAGGAAGGGGTGGCGCCTAAATTACCACCATAATTTGAATTTGTTAAATCCTTTACCTTAGGTACTCGATAACCAATACTATTACACCAAGATAATGTATTAGAGTAATTTTTCTTCACAGAACCACGGTAGACGAACCACTGCTTCAAAGTAAAACCATATTTGACGACAGGAGTACCATTAGTATCACGACCGACCAACTCGAATGTTTGAGGCAAAGATGGAGTAGAAATACGACCAACGTAAGGACCAGTTAAAGTAACGCGTACGCTTGTAGCAGTAGGATTAGACATTGTGACGGTGATACCTCCCTGAGAAACAGGAGACCAAGACAATGGCTGACTACTACCACTAATATCTAAATCAAAGTACAATCCATTAAGACCAGTTGTAGGAAAGTTTCTACCGTAAAGTGACGGGTCAGTTGACTGAGGGATAAAACCTTTATAAGGGTCCCACATCGAAGCTGGACCATTTTGCACAGAATTAAGGTGATGCGTACTTGGTTTGGCGAAACAAACCACAGCCCCAGCCTTAGGATTGACGTAATAAGTCACATTACGGGCATTGAAAGTACTGCGATTAGGAACGCCGTAACGAGTAGATAATGTACCGTTAGTACTGGATAACTTAATCCTATAAGGTGCGTTACAAATTGTTAGCACGGAATTACGTG